>JAUILW010000396.1 GCA_030432795.1 Gammaproteobacteria bacterium | reverse complement strand
CGCATACCGGGCCCGCCGCGCGGACCTTCGTAGCGAACGACCACGACATCACCCTTACCGACCTCGCCGCTCATGATGGCCGACATGGCGGCTTCCTCGCCGTGGTAGCACTTGGCCTTGCCGGTGAACGTGAGGCCCTCGTGGCCGGTGATCTTCGCCACCGCCCCCTCAGGCGCAAGGTTGCCGCGCAGCACCACGAGGTGGCTGTCCGGTTTGATGGGGTTGTCGAACGGGCGAATGATCTGCTGCTCCGCCGGGTAGTCGCCCACGTCAGCGAGATTTTCCGCCAGCGTGCGCCCCGTGACCGTCAGGCAGTCGCCATGCAGGAGGCCTGCGTCCAGCATGCGTTTCATGAGCGGCTGAATGCCACCGATCTCGATCAGCTCGCTCATGGCGTACTGACCGGCCGGCCGCATGTCCGCAAGTACCGGCACGCGCGCACCGATGCGGGTGAAGTCGTCCAGCGTCAACGGGATGCCGGCGGCGCTGGCAATGGCCAGAAGGTGCAGCACAGCGTTGGTGGAGCCTTCCAGCGCGATGACTACGGAGATGGCGTTCTCGAACGCTTCACGGCTGAGGATGTCGCTCGGCTTGATGCCCTGATCGATGAGGTTGGCAACCGCGGCGCCGGCGTTGTAGCTGTCCTGTCGTTTGGCGTCAGACACGGCGTTCTGCGCGGAGGAGTTCGGCAGCGACAGGCCCAGCGCTTCGATGGCCGATGCCATGGTGTTGGCGGTGTACATGCCGCCGCATGAGCCGGGGCCGGGAATGGCGGTGCGCTCCACCTCCTTGAGCTCTTCGGCGGATACCGTGCCGGCGGCAAAGCCGCCGACCGCTTCGAAGACGCTGATCACGTCGCGCCGTTTTTCGCCGGGCAGGATGGTGCCGCCATACACGAACACCGCCGGGCGATTGATGCGCGCGATGGCCATGGCACAGGCGGGCATGTTCTTGTCACAGCCGCCGATGGCGACGAAGCCGTCGAAACCCTGCGCGCAGACCACGGTTTCTATGGAGTCGGCGATCACTTCCCGGGAAACCAGCGAGTAGCGCATGCCTGGAGTGCCCATGGAGATGCCGTCCGACACCGTGATGGTGTTGAACAGCACGCTCTTGGCGCCGGCCTCGTCGGCGCCCATACAGGCGGCGTCCGCAAGCGTGTTGATGTGCATGTTACAGGGGGTCACCATGCTCCACGTGGATGCCACGCCGATCTGCGGCTTGGCGAAGTCGGCCTCGGTGAAGCCTACCGGGTAGAGCATGGCACGGCTGGGTGCCTGCTCTACCCCGTCGACGATGCGTGAAGAGTACGGTCGCTTGTTCTTGTCGCTCATTTCAGCTCAACTGCTTGATCATTACTTTGGATGCGCGCTGGTAGTTGTACAGCAGCCGGTGCTCCATCGGCAGTGCCGACAGATCCGCTGAGG
Organism: Gammaproteobacteria bacterium; assembly: GCA_030432795.1. Classification (GTDB taxonomy): domain Bacteria; phylum Pseudomonadota; class Gammaproteobacteria; order Pseudomonadales; family Azotimanducaceae; genus SYFY01. The sequence goes on along the minus strand of JAUILW010000396.1, from coordinate 2,319 downwards.
CAAAGCCGTGCTCACGAAACCAGTCTTCGGCCTGGGTGGTGAGGATGAAAAGACGCTTCAATCCCGCAGCCCGTGCCGCCGCTTCCACAGTCTGCACGAGTCTCGAGCCAATGTTGAGGGTGCGGGAACTCTGAAATGACTGCTTTACCGCCACGCAGGCGAGCTCACCCTGGTCCTGGTGTGGGTAGAGCGCACAGGTACCGACGACGATCCCATCGACTTCGGCCACGAAGAATCGTTCGATCTCCCGTTCCAGGCGGTCGCGGGAACGCCTGACCAGCGCGCCGGACTCTTCCAGCGGGCGGATGATTTCGACGATGTCTGCTACGTCACGCGCTGTCGCCGGCCGTACTGCGCCGCCGCCATCTTCGCTGATCTGCGTGCCAACGCCTGCGGCGGTGAAGAGCTCGCCCAGCAAAGCGCCATCCTCAGCGAAGCCCAGCATGTGGCCGCGGCCCACACCGGCGCGGACCGCGCGTGCGAGGCATTCAACATGCACCCGGGTGGCGTCGCTGCAGGTCTCGAGATAGGCGTCTACCTCTCCGGGTTGCAGCGTGCCGCGCCGTCTGCCGTCTTCCTCCGAAAGATAGGCGCGCTCATCGAAAACGATGAGCTTCTCCGCTTCCAGCGCGATGGCGGTTTCCGTGGCGAGTTCGTGTGCGGCCAGATTGAATGTCTGCCCGGAGGGCGAGAAACCCATGGGTGGCAAGAGCACCAGGGCACGGCTGTCGAGCATGGTGTGGATGCGCTTGGCGTGCACCTTGCGAATGCGTCCCGTGTAGACATGGTCGACGCCGTCGATCACGCCAATCGGCCTGGCGGTAACGAAGTTGCCGGAGACGACGTTGATATCCGTGTTGTGCATCGGCGTGGCGGGTAGGCCCATGGAAAAGAGCCCCTCCAGCTGGGTCCGGATCTGACCGTTGATCCGGGCGATGGTCTGCATCGCCGCCGCGTCGGTCACGCGGCGATTGCCCACGTAGGTGGCGTCCGGCATCTCCGCATCCACCTGCGTGCGGCTGCCGTGCACGACGACCAGTCGTGCGCCCAGCACGTGCAGCAGCGCCAGGTCGTGCACGATGTTGGTCAGCTCACCGTGGGCGATGGCCTCCGATGACAGCAACACAACAAATGTCTTCTGGCGGTGGGCGCTGATATAGGGGGTCGAATCCCGAAACCAGCTCACGTAGTCCTTGCTGCTCATGTGGCTTCCATACAGTAACGACGGATGCTGTTAGTGATTACTTGCTTACCCGGAGCTAGTTGATCCAGCGCCAGAAATTCGTTTGGCTGATGTGCCTGGTCGATGGAGCCGGCACCAAACACCACCGTTTCCATACCGAGCGCCTGATAAAACGGCGCCTCGGTGCCGAAGGCGACTGTTGCTGGAGCATGGCCGCTCCAACGGCTGAGGCTAGCGGCCAGGTCGCCCTGCACCTCGCCCTCGAACGGGGGCACTGGTGGGTAAAACGGCGTCACGCTGCAGCTCGTACCTGCGCGGGCGGCGGAGGTAGTCGCAAGCTCCGTTAGCGCCTCGAGCAGCGCATGGGAGTCCATGCCCGGCAGCAGACGCACGTCGATCTGCAGCTCAGCATGGCCACAGATGCGGTTCGGATTGTCACCGGCATGCAGGCATCCAAGGTTGATGGTGGGCGTGGTGACGGCGAAGCCGGGATGCTGGTGTCTGGCCGCAAGCTCGTCCCGGAAGCGCATGATCTCGCTCATGACTGCGTGCATGGCATCGAGCGCGTTGCATCCCAGGCTCGGGTCCGAAGAATGTCCCGTGTGCCCTGCCAGGCGGATGGCCAGCATCATGATGCCTTTGTGTGCATATACCGGGGTGAGTCCTGTGGGTTCGCCGACGATGGCGTAGCGAGCCTTCGGCCGGCTGTGAGCCTCGAGCAGCCTGGCACCGGCCATGGAACTCTCTTCGTCTGAGGTGGCGATGATGGTGAGCGGACGGCGCAGATCCGTCAGGCGCACCTCGCGCAGGGCGTCCAACACCAGCGGGAAGAAGCCCTTCATGTCGCAGGTGCCCAGGCCGTAGTAGGCGTCGTCCCGCAGCGTCAGGGCGAACGGGTCGGAGCGCCATGCACCGTCGTCGTAGGGCACGGTGTCGGTATGGCCGGCGAGCACCAGCCCGTCGTCGCCGCTGCCCGCGGTGGCAATCAGGTTGCCTTTGTGCGGATTATCCGGGAGTGGTGTTACCTCGGTTTGGAAGCCCAGTCCGTCAAGCCAATTGGCAAGGTGGTGGATGACGTCCAGGTTTCCCTGGTCCACGTCCGGGCTCGTACAGCTCACCGATGGGGTACCCACCAG
>JAUILW010000395.1 GCA_030432795.1 Gammaproteobacteria bacterium | reverse complement strand
GCCGATGACGTTGCGGCCGGCAACCGTGCCGTCGCCGATGAGGTTGTTCGCGGAGCCGTTGAAGATGTAGATCCCGGCGCCGTTGCTGGTGCCATTGCCGGTACCATCCGGAAGGATGCCCAGGTAGTTGCCGGTGACCGAATTGCCGTCCGAGTTGGAGATCCGCAGCAGATCTGCGTTGAAATTGACGATGCTCAAACCCCGGATCGTGCTGCCGTCACTCCCGGTGCCGAGCTGCAGGCCGTGCGCGCTCATGCCACCGCCGTCGATGATGATCACGGGAAAGCCGCTGAAATCCGGTTCGGATGTGCCGTCGATCGTCACCTGCCCGGTGATTGCCGGTAGACCGGATGACAAGGCAATTGTGTGAGGCCCTGATCCGGCGATATTGAAGTTAATGATGTCCGCACCGGCATTCGCGTTCGCATCGATGATCGCCTGGCGCAAGGAACCCGCACCGGAGTCATTGGTATTGGTCACGGTGAATGTGGCCAACACGCTTTCGAACTGCTGCTGAAACTGGGCGCTGAACACCAGATCGCTGCTGATTGCCCCGGTGGCGTACTCGAGCTGCCAGTCTCCGCCCAGCGCCTCACCACCGGTCCGGTCGTCGGAAGCGGCAACATCGGTGCCGGTGAGCTGGGCGAGGGTGGTGGCAAAGTTTTCGCCGGCGCTGGTCGAGGCCAGATCGCAGCCGTAGATCAGTACATCTGCATCGGCAGCGAAGTGGTCCTGCCACGCCGCCAGGGTGTCAGCGTTGGCCAGCAGGTCTACGAGACCGACGGAAGCATCGCCCAACGAGAGGCTGCCATCGGATCCGTGAGACACGATGTGCAGCGCATCGATACGCTCGAACGAGGAGACGATGTCGTCGAGCTGCGCCAGACCATCCTGGTCGCTGTCGAGCACGAACACCTGCAGAGCATCGCCTTGCCGCGACTGCAGGTCAGCCAGTATGGCTTCATATCCTGGCGTGGCCGGGTCGATGACAACGATCTCCACGCGGTTTTGCTCGGCGCTTTCCACTTGTGGCTCGGCGCTCAGGGCCTGCTGGGTGAGGTCGAGCCCTGCGGATTCGAAGTGCACCGCATCGGTGCCGTGCGCCGCCTGGAACGGATTGTCTGCCGAAAACAGCACGCGCGGCTCCAGCGCGTCCAGCTTGAACGTCGGAGAGGCGCGGGGGAATTGTCGTGTCCGGTTTGCCATAAGTAGTGCTGCCCGGCCTTTATGGATCCGCGGAGGCCACCACCTCTGCACGGTTCTGCGCGGTTGCGGCGAATTCCAGCCGGCACTTCTGCCCGCCGGGAATTGCCAGATCCGGGTTGGGCAACGTCAGGCGGATGCCGAAGGTGCCGCTACGGTTGTCGAGCATGCGGTCGATCACGTCGACCTCGGCGATGAGCGGAGTCTGCGCGCCAATCTCGGGGTGGATGACGGCGACGTCGTCTTCGGTGAAGCGTCCGAAGTATCGCGCCGGAAGCACCACTTCGATGCGCAGCGGGTCGAGCTGCGCGATGGTCATCACGGGGTTTTCGTAGACGAACTCGCCTGGGAAGGCGCGGTGCTCAACCACTACGCCGTCTACAGGACTACGTATCGTACGCTGCTCGAGCAGTTCCTCGGCGCGTTTGAGTTCCTGCTGCACCAGGCGGTAGTTTTCCCGTGCCTGTTTGAGGGCGGCTTCGGCGACGTGCAGTTTGGCGCGCGCTTCGTCACGCTGCTGAGCAGGCACCATCTTCTGCGCGAAGAGGTTGTCCATGCGGGTCATATTGTGGGTGGCGAGCACGAGGTCGGCTTCGCGCGCTTCGATTTCGCTCTGCATGCGTGCGCGCATGCGCGCCTGATCTAGGCTCGCCTGTTCGATGCCGGACTCGAGCTGCGCGATGGGTTCGCCTGCGGTGACCATAGCGCTGCGATCCACCAGCAGGCGCTGGATGACGCCCTGCACAGGGCTACCCACCTGGGCGACCACCATGGGCTCGACCAGGCAGTCGAAGCTCTCCGGATCGCCGGATGCAGATGCAGCGGCGAGCAGGCTCGTACCGGCCATCACCCATATCAGGAGTCCGTTCTTCATCAGCAGCGGCCAATCCCTGAGGCGCTGCTGTGCGCTATCTTCACTCGCTTTCTCCCTTGAAAGCCAAATGTCTGTCCATATGTCCGGCGTTTTGTTATACGGCGGCTCGCTGTGACGCGTGTCGCCGCTCGCACCGTTTCCGTGCCAGACGCACATTCCATCGTGCATTAAACTGACAGCCTGGTGTTTTGTCTGACACCAGACGCTCGCGGCAATGTAGCAGTGTTCGCGGTAGGAAATTGACGACCAGTTCTCCCTCCTCATCAGCAATCTGGCCTACACAATGAGGGTTTTCCAGGGAATATTGGTCAGGCGAAGGCGGTTGCGGAGCCGTCGCCTGTAAACGCCAGCCTGCCTGGAGCGTCGGGTTATTGACGGCAATCTCTGCACGAACGGCAGTAAACGGCAGGAAACCGCGGCGCGGCAGATGCCGTTGAGCGGCCGGCGTCACTCGCTTTCTCCTGTGAAAGCCAATTGTCTGTCCATCTGTCCGGCGGTTTTTTGTGCGGCGGCGCGCAGTGAAGCGTGTTGCCGTTCGCAGCGTTTCTGCGCCAGACGAACAATCCATCGTGCAGTAGCCTGACTACCTGGTGTTCTGTTGGACACCAGGCGCTCGAGCCAATGCAGCAGTGGTGGGGGCAGGAAACTAACGACCAGAGCATCTTCTAACGAAAAGATGCAATGTACCGTTCCGGGATCACCCTGGCGGGCAGCTCTGCCGAAAAGCTGTCGGTCCACGCGCGCAGAATCGTTCACTTCCAGGCTCAGAACGTGCAGCCCTCCTTTGGCTGCCGAATCCGCATGCAGCGGGATGTCGGTACCGCGGCCGGCCATGTTCGTGGCGACCGTAACGGCACCCGGCATACCAGCGGCGCTGATGATCGCCGCTTCCTCCGCGTCGTGCCGTGCGTTGAGTACCTGGTGCTCGATGTTCTGCGCGGCGAGCGCTCGGCTGATGCGTTCGGAGCAGGCGACGGTGCGGGTGCCGACGAGCACCGGCTGACCGGTCGCACGGCGCGAGATGAGTTCCTCCAGCACGCACTGCAGCTGATCCTCGGCGTTAGCGCAAATGGTTGTGGCAAGCTGCTTGCGTTGGCTTGGACGGTGCAGAGGTACCCGGATCACATCCTGCTGATACACCGAGTACAGCTCCTGGCGTGCCTCCCACAAGGTTCCGCTCATGCCGGACATGTGCAGAAAGCGGGGAAAGAAGCCCTGGAAGCTCAGCGCTGCCAGCGGTTGGGTGTCGTCGCTTGGTGGGCATCCCGCGTGCACCTCCAGCAAACGGTGCATACCATGCTGCAGCTTACGATCGCGCAGAATACGGCCGGTGGATTCATCCACTAACAGGACTCGATCGTCTTCAATCAAGTAGTCCTGGTCGAGACGAAACACATGTTGCACGGTGAGCGCCTGGCGTACACGTTCCTCTGCGTAGCGCGTTTGCCGCCATTTACCCTTCAAGCGTTCCGTAAGCTCTCGAACCTTGTCGCTGCCTACTTTCGTCAGATGCACGCAGCGGTGCTGAAGATCGACCTCGTAGTGTGGCGATTCCAGGGAACGCGCGATGCCCAGGGCAACGGTTGCCTCGGTGATGTCATTGCGGCTCGCTGGGACGTTGCGGGAGATGATCATCGGCGTGCGCGCGTCGTCGATCAGGGCGTTGTCTGCCTC
>JAUILW010000012.1 GCA_030432795.1 Gammaproteobacteria bacterium | reverse complement strand
CGGAGCTGGTGGGATGGATCGCCACGGCGAAGACGCCGCTGAAGGCGGACCATCTGGGCCGCAATCCCCATCTATCCTGCAACTACTGGACGCCTGCTCAGGACACTTGTGTCGCGGAATGCGACACTACCTGGATAGAAGACAAAGACACCAAGCACCGCGTGTGGGATCTGTTCGTCAACGGTCCGGCTCCAGTGGGCTACGACCCTTCCATGATTCCCGGCTGGGAGAACGCCGACTCCCCTGGCTTCGACCCCTTGCGGCTGGACCCGTGGTATCTGCGCGTGATGCCGGGTGCATCGCTGATGAACGGCACCTACGCAGCTGAGGTGTGGAAGCGCTGACCGCACCAGCCCTGATCGCGTTTCACCACTGGCGCAGAAACACGAAGCGCCGTGACAGAGCAAAGTTGCTGAAGGTGGCGATCAGCGCACCGATGGCCAGCGCTACCATGGGCCATTCGGCAAGCCAGCCACCTTTAAGCACGAGCCATGCAAACACGCCGAGATTGATCGCCGCGCCCGCAAGCTGTACGAGCAGATAACGAGCAAAACTAGCGTCGCGCGCGCGCACCTCGTAGGTGTAGCGCGCGTTGATCACATAGGTAACGAGGATAGCAGCCAGAAACGCCAGCACACGGCTCTGCATTGGCGGCACGCCCGCGCCGTGATGCAGAAGCGCCATCACAGCCAGATCGACCACGAAACCGATGGAACCCGCAACCAGGAAGCGGCGTATGTGTTGCTGCAGCACGGTCGCTCCCGTCCACGAACTGTTGCGCGCACGCGCAGGCTTAGGCAGCCTTGTGCGCATGAGTGCCATTATCTGCCCACAGACGCGCGTGGACCAAGCCTGGATCGACTACAACGGCCACATGAACATGGCCTACTACAACGTCGTGTTCGATCAGGGAGTAGATCACGTCTACGATCAGCTCGGTGTCGGTGCGCAATACGTGCAGACCGGCGGCGGCTCGCTGTTCACCATGGAGGTGCATCTGCATTACCTCAACGAGCTGTCGCTGAATGATCCCATCGAAGTGCGCTTCCAGCTCCTCGATGCCGATTCCAAGCGTTTGCATTTCTTCGAAGAGATGTACCACGCAGAAAAAGGCTATCTGGCAGCTACATCCGAGCAACTCGCGCTGCATGTGAACATGACGAGCCGCCGCTCTTCGCCGTTTCCGGATCACATTCAAGCACGCGTCGACCAGCTGCTCAGTGAGCACAGCGGCCTGCCTCGCCCCGAACAGGTGGGCCACGTCATCGGAATTCGCCGCACACCTGACCCGGGCAAGGAACGTTCGTGAAAAACATCATCATCACCGTCATCACACTGCTCGCCCTGCTGATTGCGGTGGTTATCCTGCGCACCTGGATGCATACCCCAGCGGACGAGGAAGCGGTGGAGCCGTCACAACGCACGGCCGATGTAAACCGTGCAGCGGCGCGTCTGGCGGAGGCGATCCGCTTTCGCACGGTATCGCACCAGAACGAAGCGGATTTCGAAGCCCAGGCTTTTGAAGACTTCATCTCCTGGTTTTCCACCACCTACGCCGATGTCATCGCCGCCGCACCCATGGAGCGCGTCGGCCACTATACGCTGCTGCTCCGCTGGCCGGGCAGCGATGCTGGCGCACAGCCTGTACTTCTGACCGCACACTACGATGTGGTGCCGGTGATTCCTGGCTCGGAAAGCGCCTGGTCTCACCCGCCGTTCGATGGGGTGATCGCCGACGACATCATCTGGGGCCGTGGCGCCCTGGACGACAAGGGTGGTGTCATCGCGCAGATGGAGGCTGCATCAGCACTGATTGCCGCAGGTTTTACACCTCGGCGCGACATCTACTTCAGCTTCGGCCACGACGAAGAGGTGGGCGGCGGCGGCGCAGCAGCGGTGGCTGCAAAACTCGCTGGGGAAGGCGTGCAGCTCGAATGGTCTCTGGATGAAGGCTCGTTTCTGTTCGAGGGCATGTTGCCCGGGCTCGACAAACCCTTCGCGGCGATCAATGTCGCGGAGAAAGGCAGCGTGACGCTGGAGATCATTGCCAGCGGCACCGGCGGCCACTCCTCCATGCCCCCCCGCGACAACGCCGTGAACCGGCTGGCCGAAGCGTTACTGGCGCTGCGAGAGGAGCCGCTTCCGGGCGGCCTGTCCGGCTTGAGCGCGGAGATGTTCGACGCTGCCAGCAGACACATGGCGTTCACCTACCGTATACCGTTCGCCAACCGCTGGCTGTTCGATGGCATGCTCGACGACACCCTGTCGGCCACCACGTTCGGCAACGCCATGCTGCGCACCACCATCGCACCGACCATGCTCAGTGGCAGCGTGAAAACGAACGTGTTGCCCATCCAGGCGGTTGCCACGGTGAACTTCCGCGTGCACCCAAGGGATAGCGTACAGGACGTTGTGGATCATGTTACCCGCGTGGTCGGCAGCGAACACGTCAGCGTGCGTCTGCCGTTCGGCGGCGGCCGGGAGGCTTCGAAGGTATCCGACGCCAACTCCGCCGGCTTTGGAATCGTATCCCGCGCAGTGCGCGAAGTGTTTCCAGGCGCGGCGGTGGCGCCCGGTCTCATGATCGCCGCCTCCGATACGCGCCACTACGGCAAGGTGGCAGATGATGCGTTCCGCTTCACCCCAATGGTGGTGACGCAGGAGGATTTGACGGGCTTTCACGGCACCAACGAAAAGCTCTCTGTGGAGACGCTGGGCAAAGGCGTGCTGGCCTACCAGCGCATCATCGAACTCGCCGCCGGCGCGCAGTAACGCGCTCGCGCGCTACAAACGGTACACCCGCTCCGCGGTGCCATGAAACAGCGCCTGCTTTTCCGACTCCGTGCGACCAGCGGCGATCTTCTTCAGGCCATTCCACAGCACGTGGTAGCTGAGCGACAGGCGGTCCACGGGAAAGTTGCTTTCGAACATGCACCGCTCAGCGCCGAAACAGGCGAGCGCGTGTTCGTAGTAGCGCCCCTGCGCCGCAACGAACGCATCCGACGTGGGCGGTCGTTCGCTACCGTTCCAGCCGAAACCGTTGTCAGGCATCGCCATCCCGCCGAGTTTTGCCACGACATTGGGACACTCGGCGATGGCGGCAATGTCCTCGCACCATTGCGCGTAGATTGATTCACGCTGCCCCGCATAAGGGCCCACGCCCAACGGTGTGCCGAAATGATCGAGCACCATGGTGGTGCCCGGCACCGCCCGCGCCAGCGCCAGGAAATCCTGCATCTGGTAGTGGTAGTGCCAGGTGTCGTAGGTATAGCCGCGCTCGCCCAGGCGCGCCACGCCGCGGCGAAAAGCCTCGTCTGCGTAGAGGTCCACCGGCGCCGAGCCGGGAATAGTCAACGCTTCGGGGTGCAGTGCATGCGCGCCGGCATGGCGAATACCGCGGAACAGCCCCTGGCCGGCCTCCTCGTGCGCATCGAGCACGGCGTCGAGCTCGGCATGGCGCAAATCGGCGCGGGCAACAATGGCGGCGATCCTTGCGCGATCAGGATGTTCACGGGTGCGCGCGGCGGCCTGGGCGACGTATTCCGTTTCGCCTACGCAGCGAAAGTGCTCCGGGCCGTGCTCACGGTAGCTCCAACCGCACTCGAGAAAGACGGTGGCGACAACGTTGTGGCCGTCTTCCGTATCGCCCCAGAGCTCATCTACCGTGTAGCGCCAGGAGGGCCGGTCCCACAGGTGATGGTGCGGATCGACGATGGGCTGAGCCGGGTCGATGATGTCCTCGCGCACCAGCGCCAGCCACTGGTCGTGATCCGCCACGATTGTCAGTAGCCTTCGAGCACTCCATAGCGGTCGCGATGATAGTTGGCGTCGCCAAAGGTCTGTTCGCAGACCGCCTGCCGCTTGATGAAAAAGCCGATATCGAATTCATCGGTCATGCCGATACCACCGTGCATCTGGATGCCTTCGCGCGACACCAGGTGGTAGGTCTCACCGACCTTCGTCTTACACAAGCTTGCGAGTTTGGCGATCTCCTGGGCGTCGCGGCCCTCATCCAGCGCTGTGAGCGCTTCGAGCACGCAGCTCTTGGACAGCTCCACCTCGCAGAACATGTTGGCAGCACGGTGCTTCAGCGCCTGGAAGGTGCCGATCTTCACACCGAACTGCTCGCGCTCTTTCAGATATTCCACCGTGCGCTCGAAGCACTCCTGGGTGCTGCCGAACATCTCAGCGCACAGGCCAATGCAGGCGATATCGAGTGCTGGGTCCAGCACGTCGGCACCGCCGCCCACCGCGCCTAGCACCGCGTCGGCGCCTACTCGCACGCCTTTGAGCTCGATGTTTGCGGCGTTGCGCGAATCCACCATGAACGTGCGGGTGATGTTTACACCGTCGCTGCCGGCGTCGACGAGAAACAGGGTGATGCCGTCGCGGTCTTTCGTGTCGCCGGAGGTTCGCGCGGCGACAATCAGCTTGCCGGCGATGTGGCCGTCGAGCACGAAGGTCTTGGTGCCGTCGAGCACGTAGCCGTCGCCATCAGCCTTGGCGGTGGTGGCAATGTTGTACGGTGCGTGCCGGTGGGACTCTTCCAGCGCCAGTGCCAGCAGCAGCTCACCGCTCGCCACCTGTGGCAGCAGCTCGGACTTCTGCGCGTCGCTGCCGCCCAAATTGATGAGCGTGCCGCCAACCCACACGGTCGCGTAAAGGGGGCTTGCCAGCAGCGTTCGGCCCGTTTCTTCGGTAACCACACCTAGGCCTTTGTAGCCGAATGCGAGTCCGCCGTGCTCTTCCGCCCAGGGAATGCCGGCCCAGCCGAGCTCCACCATGGCGTTCCAGGTGGCCTGGTCGTAGCCCGTGGGGCTTTCCTCGTCGCGAAGCTTGCGAAACTGCTCGATGGGCGCCTGGTTGGTGCAGAAGTCTTTGGCGCTGTCTTTGAGCATGTTCTGCTCTTCATTCAGGATCATCGGCATCCTGCGGTCCCCTCGTGTTCGTGCAAACCAGAAATCAAATCAGAGTCAGCCGGCATTGTCCACGGCTGCCTGGCGGCTGTAGAAACCCTCAAACCAAGGTTGCCAGCCAGCGCCGTCTCGTACCTCCTCAAAGTACTGCCGCACACGACCGTCCTCGAGGGGTGTCCAGGTGCCGCGGAAAGCACGGCGTTCCCCCGAACCGGTGTAGACGATGTGGCCTTCCAACACCATCCCGGCGTCCGTGAGGCCACCGCTGATGTCGATGATCGCGCCAGGAGAGACCCACACCTGACGCCAGGCGGCCGCCACCGGATCATAGAAGTTATAGCTGCGGCCGGTGCTGCCCTGCGCCCCCTGCCAGCGCTCTTCCAGCACGCAACCCTGCTCCTGCTGGGAGATACGGTTCTCTCCGGCCTTGCGGCCATCGGCCATGTGCACGTCCCACGTGCCAGCCCAGAAGTCGAATTGCCGGTAGACGCCGTCCTGACACGGCGTTTCTGCGGCGCGGACCAAACCGCTGAACAACAGCACCACACCGATCCATACAAACGCATTACATTTCATACATCCTCCTCGCAGCTGGCCGACACCAATTCTCCTAGAGTACCGCTATCGCCATGGCTTCCGCTCAACCGGCAGCCCAGCATAGCTCTACCGCCAATATCGACCATGATTCAACGCCTCCTAATCGCCACGTTCGCACTGCTGCCGCTAGCGGCGCAGGCACAGGCTCCCGCAGGGGATCTGACCGCCGAAGGTGTGCTGGCGGCGTCGAGCAGCGTTGTCACTCTCGTAGACCTGTTGCCGTTCATCATCGCCGCCGCAGGCATCGCCGGACTGCTGCTCATCCGCAGGCAAACCCACTACCTGTAACACCCCGGTGCGGTTAGCATGCCGCCCCCATGCGTTCTCTAGAGTTTCTGCAGCATCGGCTCCACCGGACGTTGCCTATGGCACACCTGGCCGCACAGCCGCTGCCTGGCTGCCCCGAGATCCGCCTGGCGCTGATCAACAGCGACTTTCCCACCGGTCCGCTACCACCCGAGGTAATGCGTGCGGTGATCGCCGAGCCTGCCTATTGGGCGTTCTGCTGGGGCAGCGGCCTGGGACTGGCACGTGCACTGCTCGACGCACCACTTCACGTCGCCGGCAAGCACGTCCTGGACCTGGGCTCCGGCTCGGGGGTCGCGGGTATCGCCGCGGCAATGGCCGGCGCCAGCCGTGTTACCGCCTGCGATATCGATGCGGACGCCTGCCTGGCAACGGCAGTGAATGCTGAGTTGAACAGCGTTCATATCGATGTCGTTGATGACCTGGCTGGCGTGCCGCGGCCTGTGGATGTGGTGCTCATGGCGGACGTGCTCTACGACCGCGCCAACCTGCCGCTCCTGGACGCTGCAACAGCGCTGGACGCTCACGTAATCGTCGCTGACTCCCGAATCCGCGACCTCGGCCGTGACGACTTCACACCGATGTTCGAGCTGCAGGCGCTAACCTTCCCCAATCTGGGCGAGTTTGATGAGTTTCGGACCGTGCGGCTGTTTGAGCAACACCCAGGTCAGCGCACGTCAAACAGCAGCCCGGCAGACTCCGCATAGCGGGCGCTCATCAGCGCTACCTCTGTCTGGGTGTGCAGATCCTCGTGCCAGGAAAATGCCCGGCGTACATCCGCAAAGCTGACGACGCGCAATGTCTGCCACTCGGCATCACCTTCGATGGTGTCCACGTCGGCGTGCCAGGCACTGACCCCACCGTAACGTTGCGACGTGGTCAGCAGCGCGCTGTGCGCTTCGAGAAGCTGGTCCTCTTGCAGGCGGGCAAGCCACAACACGCAGGCACTACCCGGCTCAATGTCCGGCGCGGAGTCGGTGCCCAAAAGCATGCGGGATTCACTGTCGTCGAGTGTCGCCCGGAACGCTTCACTGGTGTAGAGCTTGAGAAAATCGCTGGCGGTAGCGAACCCGTAGACGCTGAGGGCTTGCCACTCGTCACGCCGCACCAACCCATCAAGCATGTGATCCAACGCGCCGCGATAGAGAATCTCGCCGGCTTGCTCCTTCACCAACGCATCGAGCGCATGCAGATCGCCGGCTTTGTCCAGCGCCACCACGAAGTACGGTTCTCCGCGCCGGTCTCCATCCATCGCCAGCTCAGCAACGGGGCCGAGCCACAGCAGCACGCCGACCAGGACGACGATCAGCACGGCCACAAAGGCGACGAATAGGCTCAGGCTTCGGTTCACGGCGGCGATGATAGCGATGCCAGACGCTGTGGTACATTGGCACGACGCGATATCGATGACATCTGGGGGGAATGGGAGAAAATATGAGCGCGCAATACCAGGAGATTCTTTACGAGGTAACCGACCCGGTGGCGGTAATCACCATGCACCGGCCGGAGGCCCTGAACGCTTTCACCAATCGCATGCTGGCGGAAATTCGCCATGCCCTGGCCGCAGCGGAGGCGGACGACCGCGTGGTAGGCATCGTGCTCACCGGCGCCGGCCGCGGATTCTGCGCAGGCATGGACATGAACGCCCTGGACAGCATGTCGTCCGGCAGCAGCCAGGCGCAGGATCTGTCCGCGCTCGACGCGCATCCAGGGGATGCGGACATGGGCGAGAATTTCCAGGTGGCGTTCACCTACATTCTGAGCGTTCGTAAACCTGTGATCGCGGCCATCAATGGCGCCTGTGCGGGTCTCGGCTTCGCCTTCGCGTGCCTTGCGGACCTGCGCTTCGTGGAGCGTCAGGCAAAGTTCACCACCGCGTTCTCTCAGCGCGGCCTCATCGCCGAGCATGGCACGAGTTGGATCCTGCCGCGCCTGATCGGCTCCGGAAAAGCCTTGGATCTGTTGTGGAGCGGCCGCAAGTTCACGGGCGAGGAAGCCGATCGGCTGGGCCTTGCCGAACGGCTGGTGGAAACCGGCGAAGCGAAGCAGGCAGCCGTGGACTATCTGACCGAGCTCGCCGCAAACGTGTCGCCGAAGTCTCTGCAGGTCATGAAATCGCAGGTGTATCGGCACCTGAACATGCAACTCGGCGAGTCCATGCGCGAGAGCAACCAACTCATGGCGGAATCGCTGAAGCGCGATGACTTCAAGGAAGGCGTGCGCTCCTTCATGGAACGGCGGCCGCCCAACTTCGCGCGGCTCGCCATAGGCGAATGATGCCTTTCGAAGAGCGCACGATCTCCGTGCGCGATGTGGAGCTGAACGTTCTGGAGGGCGGCAACGCAGAAGCGCCCGCGCTCGTGTTCCTGCATGGCATGTCCGACGTGGCGTGGAGCCTCGCGCCAATCGCCCGCCATTTCGCGGAACGCTACCGGCTTCTGCTGCCGAATCTGCGCGGTCACGGCAAGAGCGGCCGCTCGAATGCCTACACCTTCGAGCACTACATCTACGACCTGCACACGGTGCTCGAACGGTTCGACGCAACACCGGCGACGATCGTCGGCCACAGCCTCGGCGGCCAGATCACCGCACGCTATGCCGGCATTTTCCCGGAAAACGTGCAGCGCATCGTGCTGCTGGAAGGGCTCGGCCCGCCAGCACTACCGCAGCCGGATGCAGACCAGTTCGTGCGGCGCTACCGCGAGCGGCTGCTGGAGCGCTTCGCCGAGCGGCCGCCAAGCCGCGGCATGGCGGACCAGGCGGAAGCCGCCGCGCGGCTCATGCGTAACAACCCACGCATGCTGCCGGAGCTTGCAGCGCTGCTGGCAGACAAAGCGACCATCGTCGACGGCAACGGCCGCCTGCAATGGAACTTCGACCGCCACGCCGGTGCAATATTCTCCGGCACCAACGACGACGGCGCGCGTTTCTGGTGCAAAGTGCAGTGCCCGGCATTGGTCATCAGCGGCGACCTGTCATACGAGTACTGGGGCGGTGTTTTCGCCGAGGAGCGCTTTACCGGCCGCTACGCACCTGGCGAGATGGACGCACGCGCCGCCATCATGCCCAGAGGCCGGCATGTGCCGTTCCAGCACTCGGGCCACATGGTGCACTTCGATGAGCCGGACCGCGTAATTACTGAAATCGAAGCTTTTCTGCAGGAGGAAGCATGAGCGAAACCATAGCCACCGATCTCACACAGTTCGACGGTACCGCCGTGGTCGACGATCTGAACCGGCTGCTGCGATTGCGCACTACGCCGATCGGCATGAAACTCTTCACGAGCCGTGAAGAGATGGAAGCCATCCCGCGCATCCGTCGCCCTAAGGACGTCCACACCACCGACCAGATCGTTGGCCAGGCGGCGCGCAACGGCTGGACCGTGGGCATCACCGTGGAAGACCTGGTGGGCGCACAATGCAGCACCGTCATCGGCCTCACGCCAAGCACCGATGCGTGGCTGACCAACGAAAAAATGACTGGCGTGTGGTATCACACGCCGGAAGACACCCGCGCTCACCAGGAAGCCATGGACGTCGTTCCCCACGGCCGTTATGAGGCCATGGCGGTGAGCCCGCTGGCGGCCAACCGCCTCAACCCGCCGGACATCTGCCTGATCTACGCAACGCCTGCACAGATGATTCTGTTCATCAACGGCCTGCAGTGGAGCGGCTACAAGAAACTCGAGTGGGGTTGCGTGGGCGAGTCCGCCTGCGCTGACAGTTGGGGCCGCGCCCTGGCCACCGGCGAGCCGAGCCTGTCGATTCCCTGCTTCGCCGAACGTCGCTACGGCGGTGTGATGGACGATGAGTTACTCATGGCCATACCACCGAGCTATCTGCCGAAAACCATCGCCGGCCTGGAGGCGCTCAGCCGCAACGGCCTGCGCTACCCGATACCGCCATACGGTGTGAACAACGATGTACGTGCAGGCATGGGCGTGAGCTACCAGTCGTGAGCCGAACGCTCCTCGCCGCGCTGGCATGCTCTGCAGCAGCGATGGCCTGGGGTGGTGAGCCGACACGGCTCTTTTCTGAGCACGCGCCCCTCGCCGGTGAGCTGCAGTACACGGAGTACGACGGTGCGGCGACTCTGCGGGTCGACGGCCACACCTTCGATATCACGCTGGAAAAACGCGGTAAGTCGCGCCTCAGGCGGTGCCGCTTCCCGCCGTTACGCGTAAACTTCAAACGCGAGCAGCTGCCCGACACCGTTTTCGCAGGGCAGAACAAGCTGAAACTCGTGACCCACTGCTCCAACAGCGACGAGCGCCAAGGCAACCTCGCCGCCGAGTATCTGATCTACCGCTTATACAACCACCTCACGGATGAGAGCTTTCGCGTGCGGTGGATCGACATCGATTACGTAAAGAACGGCCGCAGCAGCACTCATGGCGCCTTCTTCATCGAGCATAAACGCTCGTTGGCTGCGAGGCTCGACGCCCAGATACTGGAAACCGCGCGGGTTGCCCGAGAAGACCTGGATCCCCTCGCGGCGACACGCATCGCACTCTTCGCCTACATGGTAGGCAATACAGACTACTCCCTGGAGCGCGGACCATCACCCGACGAGTGCTGCCACAACGTCGTGCCGCTGCAGCGCGCTGACAAAGTGCTACCCGTGCCCTACGACTTCGACTCTACCGGCGTAGTGGACCCGGACTATGCCCAACCGGTGGCGCAGTTGGGCATACGCAGCGTACGCCAGCGGTTGTACCGTGGGTATTGCATGCACGATGCGGAACTCGAGCAAGTCAAAGCACAGTTTGCGGCAGGCGGGAACACCATGAGCCGCCTGATGGAAAACCTGCAGCAATTGCCTGAGCGTAAACGCAGCAAGGTACAACGCTATCTGGGCAGGTTTTTCGAAGAGCTGCCTGAACTCAGCGTCAACTGCCGATAAAGCGAAAGCGCCTGCGCACATCCACTACGCGCAGGCGCCAGATAATCCGAAGGTCTAGTCGTTACAGAGAAACGCCAAGCTCTATTCCGAAAGTACGACCTTCGTTCCACCAACCGCGCGTGGTCAAACCGCCGATACGACCGACCTTCTGTTCTCGCTCATCGTCGATGTTACGAACGTAAGCCGTCACTCTGTACCGGTCTTCACCCCAGGCATACGTCAGGTTCGCGCTCAGGTCGGAGATGCTATCCAGATGCCCCAGCGGATCGTTATCCGCGATCATCTCAATCTCGTCTCTGTAGCGGTAGGAAAGCATACCTTGTAGCTTGCCGTTAGCGAGCGGCACGGTGTAGGTCGTGGTGAGACCCAATGTGTTCTCCGGTGTATTTCGGGTTCGCAGACCGGAGTTATCGGTGATCACCTGATCACCGTTGATGTCGGCGAAATAGTCGTCGAACTCGGCATCGATGTAGCCGTAGGTTGCTCTCACATTCCACGCATCGGTTATCTGATACTGAAGCTCAAGCTCAACACCCCACATCTCCAGCTCCGCCGCATTTCGCACCACAGTGGCCACATTCGAGAGGTTGATGGGAATCAGGATGGATTCCTGCTTATCTTTGTACTTGCTCAGGAACACGACCGGATTGAAGATCATGCGCCCATTCATCCAGGAGCTCTTCAATCCGAGCTCGAAGCTCTCGACGTACTCCGGGTCGTAGCTGGCGTCGATATCGAAATTCGACTGACGCCCGAAGAAACCACCACTCTTGAAGCCTTCACTGTAGGATCCGAAGATCATCGCGTCGTCGTTCAGCTGGTAGCGAAACCCAACTTTGGGTGTGATTTCATCCCACTTGTTATCGAAGGCGCTGGGCGCATTTAGACCAGGGGGCTGATCCCCAGCCGCCGGGTCCCAGAACACCCCGCCGTTGCCACCCAAGAAGTCCTTCTCTTCTTCAGTCCAGCGCACACCAGCTGTAATCGTCAGCTTCTCAGTAGCATGCCAATCCCCAGAGAAGAAGACGGCTTTGGACTTGGTTTCCTGATTCTGACCATTTCTACTCAGTGTGGTTGCTGACAAAGGAACGGGCACAACACCCAGACGAGACAGCTGATGATGCAAGTGGCCGACGTCCCATCGTTGCTCGTAGTCAACCTCCCAGAAGTACACACCAGCAATAAAATCAAAACTGTCAGAAAGCTGACCGGTCAGCCGCAACTCATGGCTCTTCTGATGCCAGTCGTTGAAGAAGTTCATTTCCAGAAGATCAACAGGCGCACCATCGAAGTGCTGCATGTTGGCTTCCTCCATATCCCGGTTGGAACCGATGTAGGTCAGCAGATAGTCTCCCATCTCGTAGTTGATGGTGAGGATTGTCGTGTCATATTCGTTGTCGCTGAAATTTCGTCCGTTGGCGGAATTGCGGTCCGGGCCGTCGCTGGAGCTGGACGCGCAGCCGGTAGCGCCCAGCCCGATCAGTTCGAGCGTACAGGCGAGCTCCCCCACCTGATTCAAGTTCGTGTACGCGCCCTGATCGCTCTCATCGAGCATTTTTTCGTAGTGGAGTTTGATGTTGAACCGATCAGAGGGTTCCCATAGTGCGGTGAAACCGTAGTCGCGAATATCATCACCACCCACCTCAGTTCCCAGCGTCGTATTCTTCACGAAGCCATCGCTCTGAATGCTGGCTCCAAACAGTTTGACGCCCAGCTGATTCTCGATGATCGGCACATTCACCACGGCCTTGACGTCTTCCCTACCGTCTTCCCCGACGGTCACCTTGAGGTCCGCATCCCACTGCATTGTGACAGGACCTCGAATGACGTTGATCAGCCCGCCCGTAGTGTTCTTTCCGAATAACGTGCCTTGCGGACCACGCAGCACTTCTATTCGTTCAATATCGAAGTTCTGAAGCAGCACACCGCTGGATGTCCCCAGAAACATGCCATCCATGACAACTCCGATCGCCGGGTCGAAGCTCTTGTCGGATTCGGAAGAGTAAACCCCGCGAATGCTGATTGCCGCGCCGCTGGCGATGCCGGGCGTTCTGCGCAGATACACGTTCGGCGCAAAGTTCTGAATGTCTTCCAGGCGCCGTACTGACGACTGCTCCAACTCCTTGCCGATCGCCGAAACAGCCACAGGTGAATCCTGAATCGACTCGGAAATCTTTCGAGCTGTTACTACCACTTCTTCCAGCACCGGATTGCCAGGTGCCGCATGTACCAAGGACGACGCGAACGCCTGCCCAGCAAGAACCGCGACCGCGAGCACGCAGGAATTCCACCGCCTCGCACCAAAATCAGCTTGTTTCATCTCATCTCCCAGTTCCACAGTATTTTTCGTTAGTGGATCGAAGGCCGAACCAGCGCCTCCGATCCACATCAAACCGCTTCAAGCATGCGGCCGTTGCAACGCGCTTCTACTCCAAAGCGGGCTACCCTGCTATCCCGGTCGCGCTGACGTTTTCGTCGAGTCACTCACCGGGACAGTTACAGTTCCTTGATCTTGTTCTCGAGCCATTGCCTTCGGCGCCCTTTACACAATGGCATCAAGCTCAAGCAATGATCGTAGACGGCGAGCCGGGCAAAGGTATCGATATCGATCATGTCCTTTACCCACAACAAGGCCAGGCCCCACTGGTTCGCCGCGACAAGCTTCGCAACATCCTCAATGTCTACACCACCGACCAGCTCTTCCCGTTCCCTGGCGATGGACAATGCTACAAGGGCCGCCTCGTGGATCCGCCCCAGTCGCTGCCTCGCAACGTCTGTTTCCGCGTCCGCGAGGATGACGATCGACAACACATCCTTCATGAAGTCGCGTGACTTCAAAAGTTGCGCCATGGTGTTTTCTGTAAGCGCAATCAACGTCGGGATTCCAGGCTCGACCTCCACGTGACCTCGCTGCGCGATGCCATCCAATATGCGCGTGGCAGCCTGGAGCAGGAGGTGTTCCCGAGACTCGAAAATGTTGTACAGCGTTTTCGGACTCACCCCGCTTTGATCAGCGATACGGCTCATGCGCACGCCACCCACACCTTCCTCATCGATGAGCCTCTGTGTCACCTGAAGAATGCGCTCTCGGCGCATTACTTGTTTGGGCGAGTTGTAGCTGCGCGACTGCGCCACAGAATCAATTCCCGGATCAAATATTACACAATCATGTAATTTTCATAATCAAGCTGTCAAGCAGTCCGGGGCATCCTAGGCACGTGAAGAGGCTCGGACCCTGCTAGCGGGAGAGCCTGAGCGCGCCATTAAGGGACACTCACACGGAGGAGGGAGCGATATAAGCCATTAGCAACATCCACTACGCGGCGTTCATTAAGAGCGACGTGGTTGTTGCTGAACGCCGTACTCGCGCCGGCAGCGTGGGTGCCGTGCCCGGAGCGATCCTCGAGCCGCGGCAGACAATTTGGTACTCGTATCACAGCCTGCTTCATCCATTGTGGGCAGGTCTTCATGTCCGAAGCCTTAGCCGGAATCCAAGATGCAGATCTTCCGACTGGTGCTAGCGGGAATTTCGCCGCATCCGCTTGCGCCCGGGAGTGCCCCCAAGTCGTAACTTCTTGCATGAGCGGCAGAGTGGATCACACACTGCACACTCCACGTTAGGGCTACTGGCAAGCGCCTCGAGCGCCTCCGCCGTCAACGATACCGCGAACACCCCTTAAGCCCACGCGATCCCGATGAACCGTCCCACCGGCTTTACGCAGCGCACTTGCGCTTCTCTGCGTGTCGATGACCGACAGGACGGAGCGATCCTTGACCGGCTGCGCTACATGGGCGACCCCGGCAACAAACGGTGTGGTATCAAGCGACGACATTCAAAGGAACAAACTGTCTCTGCGTACCCCTCTTTTGTCAGACCACTGCATGCCCCCATCCCTCAGCGCCAGAAGATCGGTCAGCTCAACGTTGCAGGCGGCACGTGCGCGAGTATATTTTCTGAACCCCATTGACGCCCTATCTCCCGCGAGGAATATACTGACGGCGAGTCGCTTGCGGAACGTGGCAACATGGCACAGTCGGTATTCGCGGTTCATCTGGGCGGTGGTCTCTATCTGGACAGCACCGGCAGCCTCCTGCAGGGCGCACCAGACAAGCTCCCCGTCTACGAAGCACCTTTCAAAATTCCTGTCGACCCTAAGAAGGCCAAGGGCGCGATTGAGGAAGTGCAGAAAGCACTCTCGGATATCAACAAGAACCCCGACGTTCTGAAGAAGTTCGCCGAGTTCGGTTTCGACACCGCAATTCTCGATGTGCTGTCGAGCATCGCAAAAATCGCCAGTGTCATCGCTCCCGTGCTGGCAGTGGCGGCCATCGCGGTGGATATCCTGAAGCTCTTCGGGATGTTCAAAGATGGCCCCTCACCACTGGAAACGCTGGTGAAGCAACGATTCGATGAACTCGAAAGCAACGTCGAGTCAATCAAAGCGCTCATCCAGAGCAAAGACCTGCGCACGCAACGCGTGGCCATCGAGAATTTCACCGCAGACATTCGAACGCATTTCACACAGCTCAACAACGTCAACCCCACCGATGCACAGCTCGAAAACGACCGCAACCGTCTGCTGACGCTTGAGGATCAGAAAGAAGATGCTGTGGGCACACTGCTGGATCAGGCAACCTGGCTTGCAAATTTCGACCGCGATGAACACACCCGCGTGTGGCCGTGGTTGCAGAAGGTTCTGCGCACTTATCCCCCAGGAGCGACTACTCCAGTGCCGGTGGTGTTTCCTGCGGACGGATCTCTCCAGTTCGATCACCGCCTCATGGTGCCTCTGGCGACCTGGGCGGCAGAATCCTACATCGCTGCAATTCGCGGCATCGTTCCCGAGTTTCGAAGCACTGGCGAGTTCAATGGCAACCTCCGTCTGTTCGCTAACAAAGTCGACGATCTGGTGAGCAGCATGCGCACCTACGCTCTGGCCCGCACGTACTACCGCAAAGAGGACTTTGCTTTTCCCGTTACGCTGGACACCTACGAGGTAGTCGCCACCGGTTCGTTTCCGCACCTGAAGATGATGGTCAGCGCCAGATGCAGCCGTTGGCCCGTGGGTGCAATGGATCTGCGCTACCACGGCGACCGGTTTTTCGGCGAATTTCTGGATGGGCACTTCCGAGCGGAATTTTTCGGCTACCCACACCCCACGCGTTGCGGTGGCATGAACTTCCGCTGGACCCCGCCTGCGGTGCTGGAACCTGCACCGTTCAACCAGTGGCAGATTGCCAACCCTGAGGAGTGTGCCGCAGCCGCCAACGCGCAAGCGGATCAGGACTATGCGGATCTTCTGTCGGTGAGCGGCTACACAGAGCTTGTGCGCATCGCCACTTTGCTACGCAACCAGGCGACGGAACCAGACCGAAGCGAAACCGTATCCGTCAGCAAGCCCGCGCTCTACCGGGATCCACAGCCGCAACAGGACGTCGTAATAACCAGCGACCCGATCTTTATGACCGGTACGATCTCCTCCGCCGCCCGACGAGAACCACAGAAATGTGTCGTGAAAGCGCTCGCTGGCACGCAACCGATCAAACGCGCCCGTCCCACTACGTACCGCATCGTGCTCCGCACCCTGCGCGCCTTCCACGGAAAGCGCTGGCACGAATCGACTTACTCGCAGTATCACGAACCGCGCTACGAATCAGATCCGAGCGACCCGAAGTTCCTGCGCATGGCGATTTTTCAGAGCGACGCAGCGCTTGATCAACACGTGTTGGCAAGTGGTGCCAGTCCACGTACCAGCGTAGTAGAGCGTGAGGCTACCGCTACCCTCAAGGCACACACCTTCGACTGGTGGATACCAGTGAAGGCACCGTTCTCCCTTGCCGTGCCGTTTGACGACACCATGACGCAGCTCCGGGCCTTCGGCTGGACACAGCCCAACCAGACGGCAAACAATCAACCAGGTTCCATGCAGACCCTCGAACACCACCAACCCATCCTCGCACCATCAGCGACCTGGGTAGGTTCTTTTTCAGATCTGGTTCCCGAGTTGTACTGGCAATCCGGGCAGGAGCGCTGGGAAGGGCAGCACCGCGATCCGCGAGAGCAAAACGTGAGCATCAAGTACAAGCTCCGTTGGCAGGGTGACAGACTGAGCGTGAACATCGAAAACGATCCTGACGACCGCAACTATGTCGTCTTTCTTGTGCTGGAAGAACAGCTCGGGTTGAGCGGAGCGTGGCTGCACACGGCGATACCCCTGCCCGTGAATGGTCAGCTCACCTACGTTCCTCAGAAGTTCTTCGATGACGAAGCCGGCGCCATCGCTAAAGCAGCCTCCACCATCTCGGAGTTCAGCCGCCTTTACGCAGAATCACGAACGCCAGGCCCCATAGATCCCGTTGTAGGCTGGATCAGACCTGGGGATCTGATGAATCCCGACAGCATCGATCGCTTCGTAGTTGCCGCGCGCGAGCACGCTCCAGCGATGCTTACTCAGGTGACCGGTGAACAGTCGACTATCACTCATGAGGGGTGAGCGTACCTAACGGTGGTTGCTGGGCAGCTTCGGGACAGCGAATAAGATCGCTGCTTCGGCGGGAGGACCGGGCCGGGTTGAACACCGGCCCGCTTGAACTTCGACTGACTACATCCAGTAGGGCTGGAAGTTCCAGGGCATCTGCCGGCCGTACTGGATTCGCCATGCCTGCTGGCTCGCGCGAATGATGTTCCACTGGTAGTACGGGTTGAACAGCACCTGCGCGCGAGCGTTCAGATTGGCCCCGAACTGGTTGATCTGCTGCTGCAGGCTGTGGGTGATACCGCCGGAGATGCTGCGCATCTCTACCCCCGTGAGGGTTCGCTCGTGGGTAAGGTCCTTCAGTTCGATGTGGTTCATGCTCGTTCTCCGTTGCTGGTCGGTTGGTTCCGCGCTGTGTTTCTGCAGCACTTGCCTGGAGTAAAGCGAGAACCGTGCCAAGTCGGCCTCGAAGAGATCAATAGGCCTTCATGTCATTGATATATAGGAAGAATATGACTTCTTCTTCATCGGCGCACGCTACGCTGCAGGAGGCGAACCGAGAACGGCCGCCATCGAAAAAGCACTTATGTTGCCCCGCTCCAAACAAACCAGCGCGGCAAGCATCAACCGCCGCGCAACCATCCCGCCACCTCCTGAGCCACCGCAGGGTGGACGAGATAGCCAGCGCTGTGATGCGGTGCTGAACGTTCGGCGCGCACCGCCAGGTTGTAGATCACGCGGTCTTCGATGACCGTCCCAACGCTGTCAGCCATCGCCCGAAAGTCATCGGCCACCGATTTGTCGTGACACACTGGATCGTCTTCCGCCGCGAAGTTGGCCCAGCGGCCGACATGACGAGGAAAACGCTGCGCCGGCGGAGCGTCGGCGCCCGCCAACCGCTTGCGCACAGCATCCGCCGCCAATGGTGCACCGAGGGTGATCAGATCGACACCCGTACGCCCCTGTATTGTCGCCGGACTGTGCAACTGCGTGAGTTGCCACAGGGCATCGTAAGCGAGCACGCTGCCAAAACAGTGTGCGACGATCAGCGTGCGATACCCGTGCTTGAGGCTGTCGCTCAGCAGTTCCACCAGCTTGTCGCGCGCACCAATCAACCGCGTATCGCCCGCCCAGTAGGAGGCCAACTCCGGCACCTGCAGTGCTTCCAGGCGTGCGCCGAGACCAACGGCTCCCGCTACCGGCGCTCCTACATCCATGACGAACTCGCGCAGTGCGCTCTTGCCCGGCAGCGTTTCGTACTGGCGGCGGCGAAAGTCCTTAGGTTTACCGAGCGCGGAAAGCGCCTGCAGGCAGGATTTTCGATCCTCCAGCGCAGCACCTGATTCCACTTCCCTGGCGTGATACACCATGCTGATCGACAAGTCATCGAACGCCGCAAGGCGCTTACCGTGATCGCGCTGCAAACCACGCCGCAGCGCTTCCCGCCACAGCGACTCAAGCATCGAGGCGTCGGGCTGGGGACCGCCACCGTGCACCAGCAGCAAGCGATCAGAAGAGGCTGTCATAGACACTCAATACGCCGTCTCCCTTGCCGCCTTCATCGGCTAGAACCATGCGGCCGTCGGGAAGCAACGTCACACCTTCGGTCTGTCGATGTATCTGGGGATGCGGCAGCGCACCGCCGTAGCGCACCTCGCCTTGCTCCGACAGCACGACAAACATCTTCTGACGGGCCGCCACCACCAGGTAACCGCCCCCCGCCAGCAACTCGATGCCGGACGGATTGAACCTGTCGGTGCCAACTCGGGAAGCGAGCTCTTCGCTGGAGATGGTAATTCGGTCGCGGGCGGGCTCGCTGCTTTGTGGATCATACGCAAACACCACCAGTCCGTTCTTTAGCTCGCCTTTCACCGTCTTGCACAGCAGCAGAAGCTCACCATTGGCTGCGGCGGCCAGCCCCTCGACCTCGCAGCGCTTACGCACGCCCGTATCACGCCTGGCAACCTTGTCGTTGCTCGCAGGCCATGAAGCGGAATACAGCTCGCCACCGCTGGTGACCACATGCACCGTGTCACCCACCAGCGCGATCCCCTCGAAGTCGCCGCGAATGGGCGGATTGCCTAACGGCACACGCCGCACCACCGTGCCGGTGCTCACGTCGATCTCAAAGAGCACTGCCTGTTCGTCGGCCACTGCCAGAACGCTGCTGGGGCCCGTGGCAGCGAGGCCTGATACTTCCACCAATTCGCTGGGCAGCACATAGCGCAGCACGTCACCGGCTTTCGCTTCAGGCGGCGGAGTGCAGCCTGCCAGCAGCAGAACCAGTGACAGCCGAATGAAGTCAGAGCTCATTGTCATCACGCCCGCGTCCCGTGAGAAAGGCGAAAAACGGCGTGGTCAGATCCGCCCCGTAATCGAGCTTCCACAGCATCAAATTGACGTAAACGAAACCGACGGAAGCGACGAATGCCACGTCCAGCGCACCGATACCGGCGCCGAGCCCCACCGCGATGGCGACGAATATGTACAGCGCGTGCGCAGGTTCGCTGAG
Source organism: Gammaproteobacteria bacterium (assembly GCA_030432795.1). Classification (GTDB taxonomy): domain Bacteria; phylum Pseudomonadota; class Gammaproteobacteria; order Pseudomonadales; family Azotimanducaceae; genus SYFY01. The sequence continues at coordinate 1,133 of JAUILW010000012.1, read as the reverse complement.
CGAGAATCGGAAGCGCACCGCCGCCACCACGCCAGCCAGGCTGAAGGCGAGTGCAAGGCTGTTGGCGACGATCATGGCAATGCCGGCCACGATCACCGGCAGCACAACGATCGTCTGCGCAAACGATCGGCTCACTTCGCGGCTCCGGGTAGTGATGAAATACACCCAGGATATGGGCGTCATGAGCAGCAGCGCGCCGACGATAGCGAATGCCAGCGTCACGGATTCCACGTTGCCGAGCATCGGCTTCGCCATGGCAGTGGTGAGCACCTCGAGCTGGTTGTCGCCACGCTCGATCAGATCCTCCACGCCACCGAACGGCAGGAGTGGCTTGATGCGCGGGAGCGCTCGTCCCAACAGCCACACAGCCGCGGCGAGCACCGCGTAATATGCGGTGATCACGAACAGCGGCGCCGCGATGTTGGTGTACTTTCTCAAGAATCTCCCCGTTCCCTGATCGGCTCCGGCGGTGGCAGCCGCGGCCATGCGAGCAACGCTTTCCTGCGTTCCAGCATGGCGTCGATCTGCGCTGGCTTCAACAGCCCATCGAGCAGCGAGCGCAGGCTTTGCGCATCCAGCACCTCGAGGCGCTCGGCAAGCGCCGGTGCCAGGCGTGGCTGCTGCGGGTACTGCGGCAGCCGCTCGCTGCGAGGGAAGGCCCGGCTGTTGTCCAATGCACGAATACGCCAGCTGGGATTCTCGTAGGCAAGCATATCGCCATCGCGAATCACGCCGATGAGCGCATCGTACGCGGCCAGCAGCTCGTAAGCACTGCCGCGGGCGCAATAGTTCGGCCGAAACACCCCTTGCGCTTGCCTTTGCGTCTCGGTGAACAGCGCTGAGGGTTCATGGCGCAGCACACCTGCGCGGCCGTCGATCTCGCGCTCCACTGTCGCCGGAACAAAGCCAAAGCCCAGCGCCGCATCCAGACGGTAGGCGGCAACCGCGTGACTACGCGCCTTGCGCGCGAGCGGTTCGAAGCGCGCCGGCCAAGTTCGCGCACCGAGGCCGATGGTGAGCAGGCCATCTTCCTCCGCGAGCACCGAACCGTTGGCGAGCGCAAGTGCAACATCGTGCTCACTAGGCTCCACCGGAGCCGTCCGTCCACCGCGTGCGTCTATGGCCGTCAGGCG
>JAUILW010000394.1 GCA_030432795.1 Gammaproteobacteria bacterium | reverse complement strand
TATTTCTAGCCTTCGTGCTGGTGCTGAGTATTTTTCTCGGCTTCGAGCTCATATCCAAAGTGCCGGCCACGCTGCATACGCCGCTGATGTCCGGCGCCAACGCCATTTCCGGCATCACGCTGGTGGGTGCACTCACCTCTGCAGGCAGCGGCCTCGAGCAGGTAGCCGTGGTGCTTGGTGCGCTTGCCGTACTGTTTGCCACGATCAATGTGGTGGGTGGCTATCTCGTGACTAACCGCATGCTGTCCATGTTCAAGAAGAAGGATGACAAGGCAGCAGGAGGTGGCGCATGAGCCTGGAACTCATCAACGTCGGCTACATCATTGCCGCTGTTCTTTTCATCTTCGGCCTGAAGCTTCTGGGCTCGCCGGCAACCGCTGTTCGCGGCAACACGCTTTCTGCGGCGGGTATGCTGATTGCCATCGTCGTGACGCTGTTCAGCAAGGACATTCTGCCGGTGCAGTGGATCCTCGCTGCGGTCATCGTCGGCGGCATCATCGGCGCCCTCACTGCGCAAAGAGTCGCGATGACCTCCATGCCGGAGATGGTGGCGCTGTTCAACGGCTCCGGTGGTATTGCCAGCCTTCTGGTGGGTTGGGCGGCGCTGTACAGCATGGAAGTCTCCATGTTCACCGCGTTCACCATCGTGCTATCGATTCTCATCGGCGGTGTGACCTTCTCGGGGTCGCTGATTGCCTGGGGCAAGCTCAGCGAGGTGATGAACTCGCGCGCCATCGTGTTCGGCGCGCAGCGCATCGTCAACGCGCTGATTCTGCTCGGCCTGATTGTGTGCGGCGTGTTGTTCTGCATGAACCCCTCGGCGGACTCACCGTATCTGTATGCCATCATCGTGCTCAGCCTGGTGTTCGGCGTGATGGCGGTGATTCCCATCGGCGGCGCCGACATGCCGGTGGTGATTTCGCTGCTCAACAGCTACTCGGGTCTCGCTGCGTGTGCCGCGGGCTTTGCCATCAACAACAACATTCTGATCGTCGCCGGCTCTCTGGTGGGTGCGGCGGGCATCATCCTCACCAACATCATGTGCAAAGCGATGAACCGCTCGCTGGCGAACGTTCTGTTCTCGGGCTTTGGTGCGGTGAAGACGGCCACCAAGGTGGAAGGCGAGGTGAAGCCCATTGTGGCGGAAGATGCCTTCCTCATTCTCGAAGCGGCCTCGTCGGTTACCTTCGTGCCGGGCTACGGCATGGCAGTGGCGCAGGCGCAGCACGTGGTGCGTGAGCTGGGTGATCTGCTGGAGGCCAACGGCGCGGAAGTGACGTATGCCATCCACCCGGTAGCCGGCCGGATGCCGGGCCACATGAACGTGCTGCTGGCGGAGGCAAACGTGCCCTACGATCAGCTCGTGGAGATGGACGACATCAATCCGCGTATGAGCAATGTCGACGTGGCGGTGGTGATCGGTGCCAACGACGTGGTCAACCCGGCTGCGCGCAACGATGAAAACAGCCCGATCTACGGTATGCCCATCATCAATGTGGACGAGGCGCGCACGGTGTTCGTGCTCAAGCGTTCCATGTCGTCGGGTTTCTCTGGCGTGGACAATCCGCTGTTCTTCGGTGAAAACACGCGCATGCTGTTTGGCGACGCCAAGGAGTCCATCGCCAGCGTGGTCGCCGAGTTCAAGGGATAGCGGCTGTGGCTAGCGATGCGCAAGCGCAGGGGCTCGTCGATCGCCTGCAGGCGTTCATGGATGCGCACATCTATCCGAACGAGGCGCGCTACCACGAGCAGCTCAATGCCCTGGAGGATCGCTTCTCCACGGTACCGCTGATGGAAGAGCTCAAGGCGAAAGCGAAAGCCGAAGGCCTGTGGAACCTGTGGATGCCCGCCGATCACGGCGGGCTCACCAACGAGCAGTACTGCCCATTGGCGGAGATCATGGGGCGGGTGCTCTGGGCGCCGGAAGCGTTCAACTGCAACGCCCCGGACACCGGCAATATGGAAGTGTTCCTCAAGTACGGCACGCAAGCACAGAAGGCCCAGTGGCTGGAGCCGCTGCTCGACGGTGAGATCCGCTCGTCCTATGCAATGACGGAGCCAGACGTGGCATCGAGCGATGCCACGAACGTGCGCACCCGCATTGAGCGCGATGGTGATCACTACGTGGTGAACGGCCGCAAGTGGTTCATTACCAACGCCCCCTACGAGCGCACCAAGATCATGATCGTCATGGGCAAGTCCGACCCGGACAACGCCAATCGCCACCTGCAGCAGAGCCAGATTCTGGTGCCGAAGGACACTCCGGGCGTGACGGTGGTACGGCCGCTGACCACGCTTGGCTATGACGATGCACCGCTCGGGCACGCCGAGGTGCTGTTTGAGAACGTGCGTGTGCCGAAGGAAAACATCCTGCTAGGCGAAGGTCGCGGTTTCGAGATTGCTCAAGGCAGGCTCGGCCCGGGGCGCATCCACCACTGTATGCGCCTCATTGGCAGCGCCCAGCGAGCATTGGAGTTTGCCTGCCGGCGTTCTGAGACGCGCGAGACCTTTGGCCGCAAGCTCTCCGAGCATCAATCGGTGCTTGAAGATCTGGCCAAATCGTTTTCAGAGATCGAGCAGGCCCGTCTGCTCACGTTGAAGACGGCCCGGCGTATCGACGAGGTGGGGGCCAAGGATGCGCGTGATCTCATCGCCGCGTCGAAGATTACGGTACCGCTCATGGCGCAGACCGTGATCGACCGTTGCATGCAGATTCACGGCGCGGGCGGCCTCACGGCCGACTACCCGATGGCCGAGGCATACAACTACGCGCGCTGGTGCCGCCAGGCCGACGGGCCGGATCAGGTCCACATGATGGCGCTCGGCAAACAGCTCGTGCGCCGGTACGGCTAGCCCAAGCGGCTAGCCCACCGGATCGCCTGGCGCGATCGCGCCACTGGACAGTACCTTTGCACGGATACCGGCCGAGTGGGCGAAGTGCCGCACCACATCGGCTGGTGACACATCACCTGCCGACAGCAGTTTGCCGAGCGTTGCGCACGGCTCACAGAGTTCTGTGCCCTCCAGCTCTACATCGCCGATGCGGAAGCGCTTGCCCACCAATGCGTTCAGGTCGATGCCTTCGGTAACGATGTTGCGGCGTATGTCGGCAAGCGATGCGCTGAGCCCGGTCTCGGCATTGAAGGTGTCGATGCCTTCCCGCTCGATGAGCGATACGATGCCGGAGCCTGCATGCCGATCGCCGAGCAGACCGTTCCCTTCTTCCAGCCGGGCGGCAGCCAGAGGCTGTTGTGGATCGCCGTGTTGTCCGGCGACGAGGATGGACAAGACCTTTCCGCTCATTGGCATCTCCCCATAACCTGACGAATACTAACCCGTCGAATGCGGAGCTTCCTATGCAGTTACCTCTTCAGATCGTCGATGTGTTCGCGGAGCGCCCGTTTGCCGGTAACCAGTTGGCGGTGGTGCGGCAAGCAGGCGGGCTGATCGACCAGCAGATGCAGGACATCGCACGGGAAATGAACTTCTCAGAAACCACCTTCGTGGTGGACGAGCGAGCTGGTATCGCCACGGTGCGCATCTTCACGCCTGAGTGGGAGCTGCCCTTTGCCGGGCACCCGACCCTGGGCACTGCCTGGGTGCTCGCCGGAGGCCACGGCGAGTACACCCTCGACCTGCAGGTTGGCCACGTGCCTGTGCGCTTTGCCGATGGCATCGGTTTCATGGAGCCGCCGGAAGTGTCGTTTCAAGGAGGCTACGATCAGGCGGCGGAGCTGCTGGGGCTGCCGGCGGAC
>JAUILW010000393.1 GCA_030432795.1 Gammaproteobacteria bacterium | reverse complement strand
CCGGTGATCAGCACCGAGTAGCCTTCGAGAGGTATCAGGCTCACGAAGCGTCTCTGGGCAGGTGCAGCAGCACGGAGTTGATCACCCCGCCATCCACGGCGATGGTCTGGCCGCTGATATAGGCGGCTGCGTCGGAAGCGAGGAAGAGAATCGTCTCGGCGACATCATTTGCGTCGCCGAGGCGGCCCAGCGGAACCGCGCCGCCTCGCAGAGCGCGTACTTTTTCATCGCGGTAGAAGGGTGCCGACATGCCGGAGTCGATGAACCCCGGTGCCACGGCATTCACGCGAATGCCGAAGGCGCCCCATTCGATGGACATGTGTTGCGTGAGGCCGATGACGCCAGCCTTGGTCGCGGCGTAGGCGCCGCAGTTGGGGCTCGGGTGAATGCCGTTGATCGATGCCAGGTTGATGATGGCGCCGCCGCCGGTTTCGCGCATGCGCTTGGCCGCTGCCTGGGCGGCAATGAACACGCCGTTCAGATTGACGTCCACCACCCGGCGGAAGTCGTCTACGCTGTGCTCGATCAGCGGACCAGTGCGCAGTATGCCGGCATTGTTGACGAGCACATCGACGTCGCCGAAAGCATCCAGCGCCGCCTCGACGCTTGCTGGGTCGCAGACATCGCCATCGAGGGCGACCGCGTCGGGCAGCGAAGCGGCCAGCGCTTCGGCGGCCGCACGGTTGGTATCGAAGACCCCTACGCGGTGGCCTTGCGCCGCGGCGCGCTCCGCAACGCTGGCGCCGAGGCCTGTGCCGGCACCGGTGATGAAGATGCGTTTCATGGTGTGCTCCTGGAGAAAATCACGGGGTAGCTCGACCAGTTTTCTCTGGTGGTGCTGGCATCGTCGATAGGCTGCTTGGTCGGATGCGGCCGGACACCCTGCGCCAGCAGTGTGCGCACGAGCAGCGTGACGATGCCGTACTGGTGGTTTTCTGGGTTGGTCTTCTCGGTAAACAACACGCCGCCGTCGAGCGTGCGCCCGAGGCATGCGTGCACGCCGTAGCCGAAGCTGAGCCCCCAGGCGTTGGCATCGGTGGATCGCAGCGGATTGAACTCGCTTGCATCGTCGCCGAAAACGGCCGGGTCGCGGTTCGCAGCATGCAGATCCACCACGACGCGCTGATCCTGCTGAAATGCCTGATCGGCGACGTGCATCGGGCATGCGGCGCGCCGCCAGGCCACTGGACTCGCCGGGTTGAGCCGCAGGCTCTCGTGCACGCAGCGCTGAATGAACACCGCATCCTCCGCGTGCGCAGCCCACAGGTCCGGGTTTGCCGCCCGCCAAGTAAAGATCTCGTGCAGGGCGTGCACGACGCTGTTGGCCGTGCTGTGTGCGCCGGCCTGCAGGTAAAAGGTGATCTCGCGGCAGAAGACGTCGTCGGCGAGTGGGTGTGAGTGCCGGTTTCTTAACAAGGTGGCGAGGACGTCACGCGGCAACGCGCTCTCGTTGAGCTCGCCGCGCTCGAACGCCTCAACCAGCGCCAGCCGGCGCGCCCTGGAAGGTGCGAGAAAACGCTGCTCGAATGTCTCCATAGCGGCGTCGACTTCATCGCGCAGCGCTTGTGCATCTCTCGTGGTGTGCACCATGGTCGCGCCTTCGCTGAACTTCTTCACCAGGGTCAACAGCGCATCGGTTTCCTCTGCATTGTCCTCCAACCGATCGATGCCGGCGAAGTCGGCGGTGAGGTTCATTGTTACCCGATAGCCGAATGTCACGAGGTCCATCTCACCGACTGCGACCAGCGGCGCAAGCAGCGGCTGCAGGGTGGCGGGAAACACAACGTGTTCGTAATTGCGGAAGAAGCCGCGGTTGAACACGGTCATCTCCATCATGCGGCGGCGCTGGTGGGCGTCTCCGTGCAGTGTGATCAACGCATCTCCCATGACCTGGGCGCCTGCGTCGTACAGGGCCTGGTGCATGTCCTGATTGCGCAGCACTTCCTGCGCAGCTGCATACGTTGTAACGGTGGTTTCGCCCACGGTCAGCGCGCTTCGAAGATCACGGGATAGGTCTGCCAGGTTTCACGCTCGATGGTCTGATCGAGCGCGCCGGGCTGCTCCGGGTCACGCTGAATGCCAAGCCGAAGCAGGGCCTGGGCGATCCAGGCGACGGTGCCGAGCTGGCGTTTCTCCTCCGGTACGATCTGGCCTTCTCTCGGCAGCGTACCAGCGGCCAGGTTTTTGCCGAGGCAGGAGTGGATGCCGATGCCGAAGGTCAAACCCGTGCGATCGATACCCTGCGGCACCTGCCGATCCGGATTGAACGCTGCTGCATCTGCGCCGAATATCTCCGGGCTGCGGTTCGCCTGACGCAGGTTGATCACCACCTTGTCGCCCTGTGCAGCCTGCTGGCCGTCGAGGAACTCGGTGGCTTGCAGGGCGGTGCGCCAGGAAACCGGGCTCGAAGGGTGCAGCCGGAAACTCTCGTGCACGAAGTGCTGCAATCGGGCTGTGTCCTGTTCCAGCGCCTTGCGCTGGTCGGGGTGCTCGGCACACCAATCCAGCAGATGGTGGACTGCGTGGCCGAGTGAGTGCACCGAGGTGTGGGCGCCGGCGAGAAAGTAGAAGGCCGTTTCGCGCAGCACCATGTCGCCGTCGAGGTCTACGCCATCTTCGTTGCGCAGCAGGACCGTCAGCACGTCCATCGGCAGTTCGTCTTCCGTCAGCGTTCCCTCGGCGACCTGCTCGATCAACGCCCGACGGCGTTGCGCCGATGGTGCGAAAAACCGGCTTTCGAACTCGTTCAGCGTGGCGCGAATCTCCGCCTTGGCTTCTTCCCGGTCGAGCTTGGACTGGCCAAGCGTTGCTGCCAGACCGAACGTGCGCAGCATACGCACGAGATCATCGAACTCTTCCCGCGAGCCATCCTGCGTGTCGATACCTGCGAAGCGGATGGCCAGGTAGAGCATGACCCGGTAGCCGAAGTCGACCACGTCCATATGCCCCTGCGAGGCGAACTGGGCGAGTACCTGCTCATAGATCTCCGGGATCACTTCCTGCTCGTGCTGACGGAAGAAGTCGCGACGGAACACGCGCATTTCCAGCAGGCGCCGTGTGCGGTGCTCATCGCCGTGCAGGGTGACGAGCACGCGATCCATGACGATGGCGCCCTCGTCGTACAGCGCCTGTTTGAGATGTGGCTCCTTCAGGGCCTTCTCGCAGGCTCGGTAATCGCTCAGTTCTACCGTGTTCATTGCTGGTCCTCCCCAAGTGCAATCTGCTGCGTGAGTATCCTTGTGCCGTAGTTCGCCACGCGCCAACCGGAGGGGTCGCGGCGTGGCGGTGGCGGCGAGAGATCGGCTGCTTTACCGCCGACGAGTACGTGACGTATGCGGCGCTTGTCACCGAGCACACGCACGTCCTCGGCTGGATTTGCGTCGATCACCAGCAGGTCTGCCAGCCGCCCTGGAGTAACCGCACCAAGATCGTCCGGCATCTTCAGGGCGTAGGCATTGTCGTGGGTGGCGGCTTTGATGGCTTCGAGCGGCGTGAATCCCATCTCCTGTACGAACACGTCCATTTCCTTGTGGTGCCACTCACCGTAGGGCGTCAACGAGAAGCCGCTTTCACTGCCGCACAGCATCGGCACGCCGGCATCGTACGCGCGGCGCAGCATGGCGGCGCTTTCGACGATTTCGCGGCGGAATAGATCGCGCAGCTCTTCGGAGGCGCCGATCGCCGGGCCGTACTCCAGCAGGTTGGCCTGGAAGGTGAAGGTGGGCACGATGGGAACGCGTGCATCCACTACCGCTTCCAGCGCCGCATCGTCCATGTACG
>JAUILW010000392.1 GCA_030432795.1 Gammaproteobacteria bacterium | reverse complement strand
GACGGGCAAGGGCCAGCGTGTGCGCCGGTTGCGGCGGCGTGCTGCCAAAGCGCACAGCGCCGGTGGATGCAGGTGCCGCGCTCCAACGCAGCGCGCCGGCCCAATCGATCAGCGACTCGCCTCCCGCCGCCGTAGCCGGTGGACAGTACTGCCGCCAGAGCGGCGCCTCATGCCAAAGCGGTAACCCGTAGTTACTCAGCTGCTGCCAGAACTGAGCATCTGCCGGTTCGCCTCCAAGCTGCCGAGCCGCGGCGGTTACGGCTTCCGAATGCCCGGCGAGACGCCAACGCAAGACACCCGCGTGCCAGCACAATCCAGCCAGCGGCAATGGCCGCCGGCACCAGTCGCGCATGACAGCAACGGCTTCGCCGGCCGGCAACGCCATCTGATAGGCCTCATCCACGGCCGGCAGCGGCCTGACACGCAAGCTCACGTTGGCGATGACGCCGAACGCCCCGAGTGCGCCGGCTTGCAGACGCGACACATCGTAGCCGGCAACGTTCTTCATGACCTGACCACCGAACTGCAACGCTTCGCCCAGGCCGTTGATGAGCGTGACACCGAGTACGGCATCCCGCAGGCTGCCCCACCATGGCCGCGTCGGCCCGGACAGACCGCTGGCAACCGCGCCCCCAACTGTGCCCAGCCCGGCAATGCGAGGTGGGGCAAAGGGCAAACACTGGCCTTGTTCCTGCAGCGCAGCCTCCAGATCCGCAAGCGCCGTTCCAGCACGAACGGTAACAACAAGCTCTTCCGGCTGATAACTCTCGATGCCAGCCCAGACTGTCGTATCCAGCGCCTCGCCTTCAGACAAGCTTCCCAACACGGCCGCCTTGCTGCCATGACCAACGATGCGCAGCGAGCCATCGCCAGCACCGCGCACTGCGTCGACCAGCGCACGCATCAGAAGCGTTCCAGGTGAGGAAACGGCACTTTGCCGCCATGCACGTGCATACCCCCCACCTCCGCACAACGGCTGAGTGTTGGGATGGCCTTGCCCGGGTTGAGCAGGCCTGAGCTATCGAATGCCGCTTTCAGGCGGAAAAACTGCTCGAGCTCGGCTGGTGCAAACTGCGCGCACATCTGATCCAACTTCTCGATACCCACCCCGTGCTCGCCGGTGACCGTACCGCCAACCTGCACGCACAGTTCCAGTATGGCGCCACCGAGCGCCTCAGCGGATTCCAGCTGACCCGGTACATTGGCGTCGTACAGAATCAGCGGGTGCAGGTTACCGTCGCCCGCGTGAAAGACATTGGCCACGCGCAGGCCATGTTCGGTGGACATGCGGGCAATGGCTTCGAGCACCTCGCTCAAACGGTGTCGAGGGATGGTGCCGTCCATACAGTAATAATCCGGCGCCAGCCGGCCGACTGCGGGGAATGCAGATTTGCGCCCCTGCCACATGCGCGCCTGCGCATCGGCCTGCGTGGCCACCTCGACCGTGCGTGCGCCCGCCGCTTCAAAGACGCCAGCGGCAAGCACCGTGCTCTGCGCGACCTCCGCCTGCGTACCGTCCAACTCGCACAGCAGCAGCGCCGCCGCATCGCGGGGATATCCGGCATGGGCAAAGTCTTCCGCCGCCTGCACCGCCAGCGCATCCATCATCTCGAGCCCCGCAGGCACGAGCCCGGAGCCGATCAGCCGCGCCACCGCGTCGCCCGCGTCCGACAAGCTGTCGAACGCAGCCATGAGCACGCTCTTGCGCTCCGGCAACGGCACGAGCGCAACGGTCACTTCCAGAACGATACCGAGCATGCCTTCCGAGCCGCACAGGAGCGCCAGCAGGTCTAAGCCTAAGCCATCATGACCATGACCGCCGAGCTCGAGGATCTCTCCATCGATGGTGGCAACGCGCAGAGCACGAACGTTATGCACGGTGAGACCGTACTTCAGGCAGTGCACACCGCCGGCATTTTCCGCGACGTTGCCGCCAATGCTGCAGGCGATCTGCGAGGAAGGGTCCGGCGCATAGAAGAGTCCGTAGGGCGCAACGGCTTCGCTGATGGCGAGGTTGCGCACCCCCGGTTGCACCCGGGCTACGAGGTTATCCGCATCGATCTCCAGGATGCGATTCATGCGGGCGAGGCTCAAAAGCAGACCGTCCTGCAATGGCCGTGCGCCGCCAGACAGGCCGGTACCGGCGCCACGCGGCACGATCGGGATGTTGTGCTCTGTACAGACGGCGAGCACCTCGAGTACCTGACCTTCGGACTCCGGCAGCGCCACCGCCCACGGTAGCTGGCGTATGGCGGTGAGCCCATCCGTCTCATACGGGCGTCGACCGGCCTCGTCGAGGATGAGCGCCCGTCCGGGTAGGATGCGCTTGAGCGCTGAGATGGCAGATGAGCGGCTCATACGCCGCTCATCTTACGAGAGAGTTTCTAGAAGTGGTAATTCAAAGCCGCGAACGGGCCCTGATAGTCGATGGATGCGTTGGTGATGTCATCCACGTCGTCGAGCTTGATGCGTACCCATTTGAAACCAGCTTCGAGTCCGAGCCCGATGGGCGATTCCCAGCCGAGTTTGACGCTGCCGTCGAGCAGCTCGTTACCGTCATAAGATACCCCCTGCGCTTCGGCCGCCGCCCACCAACCGGCGAGCATCTCGAGGCGAAAGGCGGTGTAGACCATCGGGATGGTGCCTTCGAACTCCACGGAGGTGCGCGCCAGTGAGGTGCGCATGTCGATGGAGCCTTCGAGTTTGCGGGCGCCAAGGCCGACATCCCAGCTTACGACGTTATCGAGCAATTCGTAGTACAGAATCAGGTCGGTCTGCTCAACGAAGATATCCGTCTCAAAGCCCGTTGGAGGCTGGATAGTGAGGCCGTTGAACTCCAATGTGCGCGAAGCTTCCGCCGCACCATCCGAGCCAAAGCTCGAGTGTTGCGCACGCACGTTCGGCAGGAACGGAATACCGTGCTCTAAAGCCAGGTAGTAGAGGTCATCCTGATCATCGCCGAGCGCCAGGTCTTCCTCCATGTCCAAATCCAGACCTGAGGCATTGATGTCGCCCGTCGAGTCGTGGTGCCAGCTGCCATAGCCGGCATAAATGCCGAACAGCGTGTCGGCCTGAGCGGGTGTTGCCAGGCAAAAGGCCAGCACAATGATCCATCTGTGCATCGTGAATCGTCCCTGTCGGATTTCGCTGTGAGGAAGTATAGAAGCCTGTAGCAATACCGCTGTGACATAGCGCACACGTTTTCCCGCCACGTATACTGGTGCAAACCGCCTGAAAGCCGTCACCGCTATGTCAATTGAGGACCGTCTCGCCACTCTCGGACTGGTGCTGCCACCGCCGATGAACACCGCTAACCTGCCCTTTGCGCTGACCCGTATCGATGGCAACCGTTGTCTACTGAGCGGCCACGTGCCGCTGGCAGATGACGGCAGTGTCGCCAAGCCATTCGGTAAAGTCGGCGGCGAGGTCACTGCCGAGCAAGGGTACGAAGCCGCAAGGCGCTGCGGCCTCGGCATGCTGGCGAGCCTCAAACAGGCGCTGGGCGATCTCGATCGCGTGGACGCGTGGTTGCGTCTGTTCGGCATGGTCAACGCAGCCCCAGGGTTTACCGCGATACCGCCGGTGATCAACGGCTGCTCCGATCTCATACTGGAAGTCTTCGGCGCCGACGCGGGTGCGCACACGCGATCCGCGGTGGGTATGGCGGAGCTGCCTTTCGGGGTGCCAGTGGAAATCGAGGCGGAAGTGAGAATACGCAACTGATGGCCCGCAAAGGATGAAACCAACCCTCATCGCGCTCGCCATCATCGTCGCGGCGATTCTCATCGT
>JAUILW010000391.1 GCA_030432795.1 Gammaproteobacteria bacterium | reverse complement strand
CGATACCGAGGATGTTGAGCTCCGCCATGGCAGCAAACGGGTTGACCAGACACCGCGCCACCAGGCTCAGCAGGACGCTGCCGATGCCTGCGTCGGCATCGCTCACCAGCCGAATGCTCTGATCCACGGGTAACGCCGCTGTGTCCAGTGGCGGCAGGGCAGTCCATGGGTGCAGCCAGGTGACCACCAGAAGGCCGATGACGATGGCGATTGCGGTGGTGCACAGATAGTAGGTAACCGTGACCTGTCCGAGCCTGCGCACCTCGTTGGTGGCACGCAGCCGCAGGATGCCGGAGATCAGGCTGAAGAAGATCAGCGGCGCGATGATCAGCTTCAGGCCATCGAGGAACAGGCTCTTTGCCAGTGCCATCACCTGCGCCAGCCCGTCGGACTGCGGGCCCCAGACAGCCAGTGCCCAACCGATCACGGCGGCAGCGAGCAACAGGACAGTGAAGCCAATTCTCTGCATGGTGGGACGGGGTGAAAAGCACGGCACGCTGAACGAAAGCCTGCACTCTGTCAATGCACACGCCGGTTGGGTTAAATACACCGGTGATACGCATCTGCTTCTCCTCCTGCCTGCTCGCCGTTTTCCTCGGCAGTTGCAGCAACGATCCCTTCATCACCCGCCGCGGCGAGGTTATGGGCACCTACTACCATCTGCAGGCGCAGTGCGGCGCGCGCACGGACGCGGCGTTGGAGGAAGCCACCCGCGCGCTGCTCGCCGTGGACGCACAGATGTCCACATACAAACCACAGTCGAATCTGATGATGCTCAACGGCGCAGCTGTCGGCGAGCCGGTTACCGTGGGCACAGCGGTCGTCGAGGTGCTGGCCCTGGCCGAAACCGTGCGCAGTGAAAGCAATGGCGCTTTCAACGTTTCCATCGGGCGGCTCATCGATGCGTGGGGCTTCGGCGCCGCCAGCCCGGATGTGGAGCCCGACCTGGCGCAGCTTGCGGGGCTGCGGCCGCCGGTGCCTGCCTATGTGCTGCTCGACGACGATCGGGCGCAGCGGTTGGCAGACGTGCAGATCAACCTGTCGGCGGTGGCCAAAGGATATGGCGTGGACCGCGCTGCGCAGGCGTTGGCTGGGGGATGCCCGAACTACATGGTGGACGTCGGTGGCGAGGTGCGCGTGCAGGGGCGCAACTCGGCTGGTGCCCCCTGGCGCATAGGTATCGAGACGCCGAGCCTCGTGCGTCGCGGGGTTGAGCGCGTGTTGGCGCTGGAAGGGCAGGCCGTGGCGACGTCTGGCGACTACCGCAACTACCGTGAGGTGCAGGGTCGACGGGTATCGCACACCATCGATCCACGCACCGCTGCGCCAATCAGCCATCGCCTGGCATCCGTGACGGTCGTACACGCCACCTGTGCGCAGGCGGACGCCTACGCCACGGCGCTGAACGTACTCGGTGAGGAGGAAGGCATGGCGCTCGCCGAATCCCTCGGCCTGGCGGCCTATTTTCTGATCCGTGCGGAAGATGGATTCGAAGCGCGCTATACTGCGCCGATGAAACAACACCTCGCAGACGCACCATGAACGCGACCATCGTGCTGGCTTTCGTTTTCATGCTGGCCATCGTCGCCGCCATGGCGGTGGGGGTACTTTTCGGCCGCAAGCCCATTTCAGGTTCCTGTGGCGGCATGAAAGCGCTCGGCATGGATGTCGAGTGCGAGATCTGCGGTGGCAACCCGTCGCTTTGCGACTCTGGCGAAGACGCCGCGAACACGACCGAGGCCCCGTCCCAGCGCGCCCGGAACCTGTCATACGACGTCAGCCGCAAGCGCTGACACATCCGCCGCAGCGCTGTGTGCCAGCACCGCGCAGGATGAAAAATCTCCACTATGCTTTTCGGAGCATCAAGTGGAATCGCTATGAGCCAGTCACTCCGTGCTGCCACCGGCAGCTCCTCAGCATCTTCTCAGGCACTCGAGCTCGAGCACCAGATTCGTGCCGATATCACCGCCGGTAAGATCAGACTTCCGGTGCTGCCGGCCGTCGCCACCGAGGTATTATCAAGCTCTCTTGACGATTCGGCCGACGCCGCGCGACTCGCCGAGCTGATCCAACAGGATCAATCGCTGGCAAGCCACGTGCTGCGTGTCGTGAACTCACCAGCCTTTCGAGGCTCGACAGAGATCGTCGCGCTGCAGCAGGCCATTGCGCGCCTCGGCATGGTACGCATTCGCGAGATTGCGCTTACCGCGTCGCTGAAAAACGCCATGGCGAGCAAGGGTAGCTTCCAGGAACTCATGGACGAAGCCTGGCGCCAGGGATTGGCGGCTGGGCTCTGGTCGAAGGAAGTAGCCCGCGCTACACGGCGCAATGTGGAACAGGCCTATCTCTGCGGGCTGCTGCACAACATCGGCCAGTCATTCGTGGCGGTGGATCTTGGTAAGCGGGAGCCAGCCCTGGCGCTGTCCGATGCTGCATACCTCATGCAATCGCTTGGCCGAGAGGCTGGCGTGGCGCTGGTCAACGAGTGGCAGTTGCCCCCCATGGTATCGACCTGCATCACTTTTCTCGGTCACTTCGCCGCTGCTGACACGGATGCGGACGATGTCGCCGTGGTCGAGCTTGGCTGCGCCATCGCACTGGCGAGCATCGACGAGTCACTCGATGCCGAGGTGGTGTTGCAGGGGCTCGCCGTGCAGCACTTGAACCTCTATCCGGATGACGTTGAAACCTTGCTGAGCTTCGCCGACAACATTCAATCCGCGCTGGAGTCCATGGTCCTATGAGCAAGCAACACACTACCGTGGAAGTATTTGTCATCGGTTCCGGCCCTGCGGGGCAGAAAGCTGCGGTGCAGGCGGCGAAAGCAGGTAAGCGGGTGGCGATCTGCGAGGAAGGCCGCGAGGTCGGAGGTGCTTGCGTGCACCACGGCACCATCCCCTCCAAGGCATTGCGCGAGCGGACCATGGAGCGTTACCGCGCGGTGGAGCGATTCGATGAGCTCAAAGGGCGGCCGCAACTGTTTCGCGGTGGCGTGGGCGAGCTGATCGGTGAAATGACCGGCGTCATCCGTGCTCACGACAAATACATGAAAGAACAGCTCGAGCGTAACAGCATCGAGCTCGTGCACGGCCGCGCCAGCTTCGAGGATCCGCACACCATCCGCGTGCGGCACACCAATGGCGAAACGTCGGTGTATCGTGCCGATAACGTGGTGATCGCTACCGGTTCGAAGCCACGCCTGCCAGACAACGTCGCCATCGACCACGAACACATTTACGACAGCGACTCGGTGCTGGCCCTTTCCTATCTACCTCAGACCATGCTGGTACTCGGCGGCGGTGTGATTGCTTGTGAATACGCATCGATCTTCGCCATGCTTGGCGTGCAGGTGACGCTGGTAGATCGCTACCCGCGGCCGTTGGGTTTTCTCGACGGCGACCTGACGGATCGATTCCTTGCCTACTTCGAGCGTCACGGAGGGGTGTTCATCGGCGAAGCGGATGTCACTGACGTACGCTTCGACGGCATCAGCCAGGTGGAAGCGACATTTGCTGATGGCTCGCTGCTGCGCACGGACAAGGCGCTGTGCGCGCTTGGGAGAATTTCCCAGCTTCAGGGGCTTCGCATTGAAAATGCAGGTGTCGAAGTCAACGAACGGCAACTGGTGTCGGTCAACGAGGCTGGTCGCACAAATGTCCCGCACATCTACGCCGCAGGCGATGTGGTAGGGCCGCCGTCGCTCGCGTCCGCCTCCATGGAGCAGGGACGACGAGCAGCCTGCGATTTTCTCGGGCTCGAGCCAGGAAGGGTGGGTGAGCTGATGCCCTCTG
>JAUILW010000390.1 GCA_030432795.1 Gammaproteobacteria bacterium | reverse complement strand
ACGGCCAGGGTTACCTGTTCGCCAAGCCGGTGCCGTACGATGTGTTTCGCGCGCTTCTGGCACCAGAGCGGGCTCAGCAGTCTCTACGCTCAGCCGGTTGACGCTCAGCCGGTTGACGTTCAGTCAGGGCCGTAAAATGCGCGGTGCGCATCGCGGAAGTAGCTGACCAGACCATGCTCCGGCACGGATACCGCATCCGCCGCTCCAGCCCGCCAACCCCACACGTCACCGTCGCGCGTGAGCACACGCAGGCCACCGTCTACAATCCAGCCCACGTGGTAGTCGTGCTCCACCGGTAGCGGCCCCGCTTCCGGGGCAAAGAGATCGGCGCCCCAGAATGGTTCTGCATGTTCGACCTCCAGCAGATTGGTGACGGTGCGCGGTATGCTCATGGTGGTTACCGCGCGATCGATCCGCTCAGGTGTCAGTCGGCCCGTGTGCAGCAGCAGCAACGGTACGTGGTAGCTGGCCACCGGTATCAGAGTTTCACCGGTAGTCTTCGGGCCATGATCGGCAACGATGACGAACAGCGTGTCGTCGAACCACGGCTTCGCTCGCGCAGCGTCGAAAAAGCGGCCAAGTGCAGCGTCGGCGTAACGCAACGCATCCGTCGCCGACCTGCCGCCGGCATAGGGGCTGTGCGGGGGCAGCTCAAAGGGCCGGTGGTGGCTGACCGTCAACATGGCAAGGAACACCTTGTCGTGCTCGGCGACCGCAGCATCCATGCGCTCGAGCGCGAGGCGGAAAAGGTCGTCGTCCGATGCTCCCCAACTGGTCATGAACGCCGCATCGACAAAATCGTCGCGGCTCGTGGTTTCCGAGAAACCAATGCCCCGCCAGTAGTTGGTGAAGTTGGAAAAATGCGGCCAACCGCCGTAGGCAAAGACTGTGTGGTAACCGGCACCCGCCAAGGCACGGGCCAGCGACGGCAGCCGCTCGAAGCCGTCTCGTTCGGTGGTGGAGATACCCGGCAACGGCGGAAAGCCGTTGAGGATGGCTTCGAGCCCCCGCGTGGTTCGGCTGCCCGTCGCAAAGGCCTGTTCGAACAGCACGCCATCGTCGGCCACTTTCATGAGGTTTGGGAAAACCTCCATGCGGCTGTTCCGGTTCACCCAGTTCGGTCCAGCCATGGATTCCTCGACGATCACCACCACGTGCGAGCCCGCAAGGCCGTTGCTGCGATGGCTATGCACAGGCGGTGATGGTGCAGTACTCGCCGGTGGCAGGATGGCATCGACATCGGCCACGTCGCGCAACGCGGCGGTCAGCACGCCCAGATAGCCATTGCTCGCCGCCTGGTTCAGGTGCCGCGACGGATCGATCGTGTCCTGGCGCGCGGTGGCCGCCACCACCAGAGCAAGCGCAACGCCAGCCAGCACGCTGCCGCCGCGCACCACGTGCGGCGGATCCAGCAGCACCGCCACGCCGTAGGCAAGCAGCAGAAACGGCACGCCCACCCAGTGCAGGTAGAACTGCTCATCCAGAAAAACGAGCACCTCGATGGGATAGGCCAGATAGTGAAATACCAGGCGGTCAAGACGGGCCTGAAACTCGATCCAGTAAAATGCTTCCGCTGCGGCAACGATGAGCACCACGGCAACCAACACCGCAACCAGGGCGCGGCGCAGAAACCGCTGCGGTACCAGCAGGACCGGACTCGTGATACCCAGGAACATGACCGCTGCCAGGAGGTCGTTCCATAAACCAAGCCCCCAGACCCACAACGGCACCTCGGCCAGGGACGAGCAGATGTAGAGCCGCGTCGCCAGGCCAAGGCCCAGAAACAGCAGCAGAAAGCGCCGCAGGAAGAGGTTCAATGTTTGTGCAGGAGGACAGGCAACAGGAAGATAGTGAAGATTAACAGCATCAACACCGCAACGCTCAACAGCAGGCCAATGGAAGCGGTTCCGGCATGCGGCGACAGCATCAGCGAAGAAAAGGCGAACACGGTTGTCAGCGTGCTCAGCATCACCGCCCGCGGCGTGCTCGAGTGCAGAAGCCTCGACACATCACCTGAACGACGGTACCGATCGAACACATGTATACCGTTGTCCACCCCAAGACCAAAGATGAGCGGAATGACCAGCACGCTCGCCATGTTGATGGGCTGGCCTGCCAGAACGCAGAAAGCGAGCGTAAACAGCGCCGCCAGGGTCAAGGGCAACATGATCAGCGCCGCATCCCGCAGGCTGCGGAAGACAAGCGCCAGCACCAGATAGATCGCCAGCACCGCCCCGGTCATCGCCTGCACGAAGGCGCTTCGGACGATCTCGCCAACGCCCCACTCGATGACCGGCCGGCCGGTGGCTTCTGGCACAACCGCACGCACGCTTTCGACAAACCGGGTTAACGCATCGGTGCTGGATACATCCCCCGCAGGCAGGATGACGGACAGCTGCCGACCCTGCGCGTTGACCACCCGGTCGCGCAGCGCCGCCGGCAGGTCAGCGAAAGCCACCGTGTCCACATCGAGCGCTCGTCCGAGCCAAGCAAGCTCATCCACCGCGTCGTCGATCACCGCCCGCTGCCAGGTCTCCGCCCGTCCTGAGCTGGCGATGCGCTCCAGCAGACGTCCAAGGTGCGCCGGTGCCGGGTCGCCGGAGCGTTCGAGCACCTCTGCCGTGCGATCCAGCAGCGCCATCAGTTCACGCGATTCCGGCGCCGCTGCCTGGCGCTGCGGCTCAAGAGCGCTTGCCAGCATCTGCCGCAGATCATCCAGCACGAACAGCTTGTCGTCCTGATCCTCTGGCACCAGGCGCTCCGGCAGAACGACCTCGTCCACCGTCTCGAGCGCGGTCACGGCATCGGCCCAAGTCGTGTCCTCATCATGCACCAGGTACAACGCATAGTCTGTTGCCACGCCTTCGCGCTGCAGCAGCCGCAGCCCCTGCATGCTGGGCGCGCCCTCATCGCGCAGCGCCAGCACGCTGTAGTCGAAGTAGGCGCGACTGGCGACAATCAGCGAGACCACCGCCAATACCCCAAGCATGACAAACACACGGAGTTTATGGCTGATGAGCCAGCGCACCAGCCGATCACCCGTCGGTAAATCGATCTCGTGATGGCGAATGCCGCCCACCACCGCATAGACCGCCGGCAGCAAGGTGAACGTGAGGAATGCCGCTACCACCATACCGCCAGCGGAGATCACACCGAGGTCGGCAACCCCGCGATAGTCCGTCGGCCAGAAGCTCAGGAATCCCAGCGCCGTGGTGGCGGTGCAGATGAAGATGGCTACACCAACGCTGCGCACCGTGGCGGTGAGGGCATCCGACACCGGCACATCGGCATTCACCGCCTCCTGATAGCGCAGCGAAAAGTGCAGAGCGAAGTCCACACCCAGGCCGAAAAACATGACTATGAACACCAGCGAAAGGGTGTTGAACTCGCCCACGCTCAGCATCGCCCAGGCGGCGGTCAGCACCACCCCACACACCAGCATGAGCAGGGTCGCCACGACGATCTTCAGCGAACGCACGCCGAGCGCCATGATCAACACCAGAAACACCAGCGACAACCAGCCGGCAATCTGCACCCCCGAAAGCGCAGCGTCGATCTCTTCGTGCGTGAGCGCAATCTCGCCCGTGGTCAGCACTTCCACACCCGCCGGGCGCTCCACCGAATCGATGTGCGCCTGCAGGCGATCGAGAAGCGCGGCCGCCGGTAGCGACTCATCCAGACGCTCCGTCCCCTTGAGCGTGACCACGCGGGTGTGCATACCCTCGGCGTCGAAGAGCTCATCCGCCCAACGGATGCGGCCATCACCACCCGATAGAAAATCCTCCGCGCTG
>JAUILW010000389.1 GCA_030432795.1 Gammaproteobacteria bacterium | reverse complement strand
CGACGAAGCGGCGGGCGGGGCGGTGATCGAGGAAGAGTCCGGTGTCGAGGTAGTCGAACAGATTCACTTCCAGTTCGACCGCACCTTCGCGAACCACCAGCGCTTCGGCGCGATGCTCCATGCGACCATACTGGCTGCCGCCTTTTGCGCGGGTGCGGGTCTTCACCGCGATACGCTCGGGCGGGATGTCCAATGCATGACCGGTGCCCGCAAGCAGGCCCTCCAGCCGTGCGCGGGCCTTTTCTTCCGGGATGCTGGCCGGTGCCTGATACTCCTGAACGTGCGCCCACCGGTCGCCCTCAACGGTGGTGTACACATCCACGGCTGCCGCGAACTCCGGCAGGTCGGCGTCGTACAGGCGGTAGCAGGTGATCTGCTGTTGCTTGAGCCAGCCTTTCAGTCGAGCCTGATTTTTCCGCAAGCGGTTGGCGACCATCTGCGCGTCGGCGTTCATGTCGAGCATCGTCGTGGGTATGGTGCCGGCGACCATATGCCGGCAGCTCTGCGGAATGCAAATGTCCACGAGGCGCTGAGGCATTACCTTTGACGTAATTGGCTCGGCATGGGGCGTGCGTATGATTCAGGCATATTTATCGGAGGAGTCTGCCGTGAAACTCTGGTCTGGAACGCTCAGCCCGTTCTCCGCCAAGGTGCGCATTGCGCTGGCTGAGAAGGGCCTTGTGCCTGAGATTGCCGAGATACCGTGGAGCCGTGCCAATCTGTGGGGGCCTAAGCCGGCGGCCTTTCTCGCGGTGAGTCCCAGGGGAGAGGTGCCGGTGTTGGAAATGCCGGGCCTGGCCATCGTGGATTCCACGATCATCAATGAGTACCTGGATGAGGCCTATTCGCAGGTACCGTTGATGCCAAAGGATCCGGCGGAGCGAGCGGTGTGCCGCATGTGGGAGGACATGGCTGATTTCTTCATGGCTGAGCACCTGACCACCCTCATTCGGGAAGTCTTCATGAAGCCCGACAAAGTTGGCAGAGACGAAGCGGCGGTGGCGGCGACACTGGGAGCTTTCGATGGCTTCCTGAACGCCCTGGAAAAGCGGCTCTCTGCCAACGAGTACCTGTCCGGCGACTACTCCGTTGCAGACATTGCCGCATGGCTTTGTCTGACCTTCGCTCAGAGCCTCGGTGTGACGATTGGTGAACGGCAGGGCCTGCAAGCCTGGTATGTGCGCGTCAGCGAGCGACCGGCTGTACAGGCGGAGTTGGCGTCGGTCATGGCAGCAGCTGGCGCAGCATGACCCCGTCTGTGCTCACGCGTGCGCCACTGCTTGCTGCCTTTCAGCGCTTGCGTGCGTTGGCGAACGCTTCTGCCATGATACCTGCGGGTTTGCGCGTATCCTGGCGCTGCGCCTTCCTGTCGCCGTGGCGCTTGCCTGTGCCGCGTTCGCGCGGTGCTTCATCGCGCCGCTCTTTGGCCTCGGCTTTCTCCGCCAGGCGCATGGTCAGGCTGATGCGTTTGCGCGGCACATCCACGTCCAGCACTTTCACGCGCACGATGTCACCGGCTTTGACGATGTCGTGTGGGTCTTTGACGAACTTCTCCGCCAGCGCCGAGATGTGTACCAGGCCGTCCTGATGCACGCCCACGTCCACGAACGCACCGAAGTTGGTGACGTTGGTCACCATGCCCTCCAGGAGCATGTCGGGTTTGAGATCCTTGATTTCCGTGACGGCGTCGTCGAACCGTGCGGTGCGGAATTCCGGCCGTGGGTCGCGCCCGGGTTTTTCCAGCTCAGCCAGTATGTCGCGCACCGTGGGGAGGCCGAAGCGGTCGTCGGTATAGCGCTCCGCGTTGATGCTGCGTAGCAGCTCCGGTTGCCGCATCACCGCGTCCACCGGCTTGTCGAGATCCTTGAGGATACGCTGTACCACCGGATAAGCCTCCGGGTGCACGGCGGATGCATCCAGCGGATCGTCGCCACCGGTGACGCGCAGGAAACCCGCCGCCTGCTCGAAGGTTTTGGGTCCCAGCCGCGGCACCTGCAGCAGATCCTGGCGGCTGCGGAACGCGCCGCGCTGGTCGCGCAGCTGCACCACATTGTCCGCAAGTGTCGGTGTCAGCCCAGAGATGCGCGCCAGCAGCGGTGCGGATGCGGTGTTGAGGTCGACGCCGACGCTGTTCACGCAGTCCTCCACCACCGCATCCAGCGCGCGTGCAAGCTGCAGTTGATTGGTGTCGTGCTGGTACTGGCCCACGCCGATGGATTTCGGGTCGATCTTCACGAGCTCGGCCAGCGGATCCTGCAGACGTCGGGCGATGGACACCGCACCCCGAAGGCTGACATCCAGCGCTGGAAATTCCCGTGCGGCGAGCTCCGATGCGGAGTACACCGACGCGCCCGCTTCGGATACCACCACGGAGTGCAGGGCGAGCTCCGGGTGCTGTTTTTTCAGGGTGGCGACCAGCGCATCGGTTTCCCTCGACGCCGTGCCGTTGCCGATGGCGATCAGCGACACCTCGTGCTTTGCCGCCAGCATGCGCAGCGTCGCCAGGCTGCCGGTAACGTCCTTTTTCGGCTGGAAGGGGTAGATCGTTGCGGTGTCCAGCAACTTTCCAGTGGCATCTACCACGGCGACCTTCACGCCGGTGCGAATGCCCGGGTCGAGGCCCATGGTAGTGCGCGCGCCTGCGGGTGCGGCTAGCAGCAAGTCGCGCAGGTTGCGGGCGAACACGCGAATAGCTTCAGTTTCCGCTATTTCACGCAGATTGCCGAACAGTGTGCTTTCCACCGAGTGCGCAAGGCGCGCGCGCCAGGTCAGGCGTATGACGCTCGCAAGCCAGGCGTCCGCCGGGCGGCCCTGGTCCTCGATACCGTTGCGCGCGGCGATCCGTCGCTCGCAGGTGCCCAGAGCAATACTCCAGCTCTCCTCGCCGAGCTCTTCCGGCAGCTTCAGCGCCAGCTTCAACACGCCTTCAGAGCGGCCGCGAAAGAGCGCCAGCGCCCTGTGCGGCGGAACTTTCGAGACGGCTTCGCTGTAATCGAAGTAATCGCGGAACTTCGCGCCTTCCTCTGCCTTGCCTTCCACGACCTGGGAAACCACCAGCGCGTGATCGAGCTGGTGCTGGCGCAGATCGGCCAGCAGGTTGGCGTCTTCGGCAAAGCGATCCATGAGTATCGCAGCGGCGCCGTCGAGCGCCGCCTTGGTGTCTGCAACCCCTGGATTTTCGCCGGCCTCGCTTTCGAAAGGCTCCCGCAAGAAGTCTTGAGCGACGATTTCCGGTACCAGCATCGGGTCGCCCAGTAGCTGCTCGGCCAACGGTTCCAGTCCCGCTTCTATGGCGATCTGCGCCTTCGTGCGTCGCTTCACCTTGTAAGGCAGATACAGGTCTTCCAACCGTTGCTTGGTGTCGGCATCTTCGATGCTCGTTTTCAGGGCCGGGGTGAGCTTGCCCTGTGCTTCGATCGTCTCGAGGATGCTCGTGCGCCGTTCCTCCAGCTCCCGCAGATAGGTCAGCCGCTCATCGAGATGACGCAGCTGCGTGTCATCCAGGCCCCCGGTAGCTTCTTTGCGGTAGCGTGCTATGAACGGCACGGTAGCGCCTTCGTCGAGCAGGGTTGTGGCGGCGGCGACCTGAGCGGCACCTACGCCAAGTTCGGAGGCAATTCGATCGGCTATCGGCGGCAACATTCGGGTTCTGTTCTCCTTGTACAGCGGGGCGTTCGTGGATGAGGGCGCGGACTATAGCGGCTCGAACGGCGGCTGACGATTGGCAGGAATCTGCACATCCACGTTGCGCTGTGGTTTGCAGATATCAGCTGTTTGAAATCAGCCGGTTACCGGTTTGACGAGGTCCAGGAT
>JAUILW010000388.1 GCA_030432795.1 Gammaproteobacteria bacterium | reverse complement strand
CGAGCTCAAGGTCGAAGAAGATCAGCACGTAGCAGAAAATGAACACGCTCGAGCTGATCAGGTGCAGGAACTGGTTGGTGCGGTCGGAGTGCGACGCCACGTGGTCGTCGTGCTTTCTGCGCATGACCTCGGAGTAGAACGCCTGAACAGGCTTCGGTACGGAAACGATACTACCCATCATATCCCTCGCAAGTTGCCGTCGAATATGCGCATCCCGTCCCGGGTGGTCCGCTTCGCTCAACCACCATCCATCGCGGCGCATGGCCATCGCTGCTTCTCTGACTTTCGCACGCAACTCGATAAAATCCCCGTCATTGAAATCCAGGCTGATCAGACACCTGCCGGTGCCCACCCAGCTCAGATTGATGCCGGCGTTGCGCAGGTAGTACTGCAACATCCAGTTGTAACGGCTCGGCTGGGAAAACTCGAACGTAAATATCGTTCCAAGACACGCAACGCTCAGCGGGAGATTTGCCCGTTGCATATCGTCGTTCACCTGCCGCGACCAGGAGGCCGTGCGCACGGCTGTTGCCTGATAGAGAGCAGAGGCTTCTTCCGTATCCAGCCAACGCAGGAAGCGATTCATCGGTCCCATCGCAGCCGGATAGCCGGAGAACGTGCCGACGACGTAGGCGATACGCATGGGATGATCCGGGTCGAAACGGCGCATCAGTCGCGCACGGCCGCAAACCACACCAATGGGAAGCCCTGCCGCCAGGGTCTTACCGTAGATCACCATGTCTGCCTTGACCCCGTAGTATGCTTGCGCTCCACCCACCGCCAGTCGGAAGCCGCTGTACACCTCATCGAAGATGAGCGGCACGTTGCAGTCGCTGCACACATCCCGCAGCGCTCGCAGCCATTCTCCGTAGGCATCCGTCGACTGCTCGGTCTTGCGAATCTCACTGGACATCAGAACCGCGTCGTTAGGAGGCGGTGTATTCGGATTGAAAGATTGCACAGGATTCACGATCACCGCAGCGATATCACGGCGTCTGATGCGAATAGCACGCAACGAAGCCCGGCTCATCTCCTTGAGCGTCATGCAGTCGGTGATCGCACGTTCGCTTCCAAGACCAGGCTGTACGCCGTCCCACCAACCATGATACGAACCCGAGAACGTGACGATCTTCTCCCGCCCGGTATTGAAGCGGGCCAAACGTACTGCCGCCATGACCGCCTCGGTACCGCTGACATGGAAAGATATTTCCTCCTGGCCCGAGATCGCTTTGAGTCGTTGGGCGTTGTCGAGCACCAGCGGGTGCATCGGACCAAGGACAGGACCCAGAGCCTGAACATCTTTCAAGCCCTCATCGAGCCAGGTCTTGTAGCGTTCGTAACCTGCAACGTTGACGCCGTAGGAGCCGCTGATATCGAGATACTCGCGACCATCCGCGTCGATGATCCTGCATCCTCGGCTGGATTTGGCAACCACTGCCAGGTTGACTCTTTCGCGAAGAAAGGCGGCAAACGGAAACGGAACCCGATTCGCATCGAAGAACCGCAGATCGCTGACGCTATCCCGGAGTGCGTGCAGCGTACTGGCATACGCGGCACTGCTATCCATCAGGCTGTGTTGCAATCCAGCAAACGCCCGCCGTCTCTTGGCAACCCAGTTCTCCGGTGCGCCATCCGCAGAGAAGAAAGTGTTTTCGTCGTGCTCCTTGCGGCCAACCAGCCGAGACAGCCAGCGTGACGCTCGGGGCGTTACCGCCAAGGCCTGCAGCACAAGCAACAGCCGCGCAAGGTGCCAGAGCACGATAGCGAGCAGCGAAACCAAGAGCACCCAATAGTAGTAAGGAAATTCCTTAATCAAATCGATCATCTCGCCTCCACCGTCATTCTGTATTGCCAAGCGGATTCCAGAACGCACCCCACCTTCAGCTTTTCAGTTGAAGCGGCGCAGGCTAAGCGGTACAAGTGACGGGAGCGTGACGGATTGCTTTGCAACGTACATCTGGTTGTAACAGGAAGTTGCAACGGCACACCGCCACACACTACGCCAGTGGCGGCTGTCCAAAAGACTGATGATTCAGGGGGAACGGGATGAACCTGGGTGCATTTTCAATAAGCCTTGCCGTGCAGGATCTGGAAGCATCGAAGGCTTTCTACGGCCACCTCGGGTTCGAACCCGCAGGTGGCGGCGATGGTTGGCAGATCCTCAGAAATGGCAACCACGTGATAGGCCTGTTTGAGGGGATGTTTGACAGGAACCTATTGACCTTCAATCCGGGATGGGACCAACAGGGTCGGGAATCTCATTCTTTCTCTGACGTACGCGAGCTGCAGGCAGCGCTGAAAGCGCGAGGCGTGGAGGTGGTCCAGGAGGTGGAAGAATCCAGCAGCGGGCCGGGCAGCCTGATGATCGTCGACCCGGACGGCAACCCTATCCTCATCGACCAGCACCGCTGATGCGCGCCGACCACACGACAAACGGAGTGCCGGTATTTACTGCGCATCGCTTCCAGCGCAAGCTCACCCCAACATCCCGCGTGACCCACCGGAATTGAACAGCACCGAACTCGAGCATCTCGCCGCCATCGATACCGCCATCATGGACGCCGCCCGCGACATTAAGGTGCTCAGCAGGCTGAGCTGGCCGTCGGATGTGATGCACAACTTCCTGCACGCCTGGGAACGTGGCCAACCGCGCCTGCCAGCGGTGAGCTACCAGACTGGCGGCCTCACAGACGCGCGCACGCAGCTACGCAAGTGTTTAAGAGCGTTGGCCGCACACGAAGGTCCCATGGCCGATTATCTGCGCGCCACAGCAGCCTCCTACGACGCCCTGATCGGGCTGCTCGACTCCGTGGGTACAGCACGCATGTCTGTGCACAGCCGTCTCATCTACGGCAGTCCGGGAGATCCGATCTCCAGCGGCCATGTGAACAACCTCGAAGCAGCCGAGCACTTTCTCGATGTCGGCAAGGCGTACTACGAATCCGCCCGATTGCAGGAAGCAGACTACTGCCTGTCGGCGCACAACATGCGGGCAGAACTCACCGACCGATTGGCCGAGGTGTTCCCAGCGAACACCATTCGCATCGATATCGATCCCGGCCTCGCCTCGAAAGCAGCGGCCGGCGCCAAGCGCATCCGGCTGCGTGCCGCCACCTGCTACTCTGAATATGATCTGGAGCAGCTACTGCAGCACGAAGCGTTCGTACACAGCCTGACCGCGCTGAACGGCCGTGCACAACCAGGCCTGCGCACGCTCAGCCTTGGCGCGCCGCGCACCACGGGGCCCCAGGAAGGGCTTGCAACGTTCTCAGAGCTGGTCACCGGAGCCATCGACATCAGTCGGGTGGAGCGCCTGGCACTGCGCGTGGTGGCTATCGACAACGCGCTCGCGGGCGCCGACTTCGTGGAGGTGTTCCGCTATCTCGTTGATCGCGGGCAGACGCCGCAGGAGAGCTTTCAGTCCGCCATGCGGGTGTTCCGCGGCGCACCGGTAACCGGCGGCAGCGCCTTCACCAAGGACGTGGTCTACCTGCACGGCCTCATGGAGGTACACACGTTTTTCCGCTGGGCAATGCAACACCAGCGCCTGGATCTCACGCGATACTTTTTCGCCGGGCGCATGACCATCGGCGATGTCATGCGCCTGGCGCCGATGTTTGAAGACGGCACGCTCATCGCGCCCACCTACCTGCCGCCCTGGATGGTGCGCACCAACGGGCTGGCTGCGTATCTTGCCTTCTCGGTCTTCGCCAATCGCATAACGGTGGAGGAGCTCGACGAGCACCATGAGTTCGACACGATCAGCGACATTGGCATGTAACGGGTGAAAGCCTGGCGATCACCAACGAATTCAACGATATTGGCCACAA
>JAUILW010000387.1 GCA_030432795.1 Gammaproteobacteria bacterium | reverse complement strand
GAGGAAATCGATCCACCGATGGACGCCTGGGTCGCCATCGCCGTTGCCGGTGACGACCAGTGGCGCGCGCTCGCCACCGCCATGGAACAACCACATCTGGCGGACGATCCACGCTTTGCCACCCACGCTGCCCGCAAGGCCAACGAAGATGCGTTGGACGAGATCGTCGGCGCCTGGACCGCGCAGCGCGACAAGTGGGCCACCACGGAATTGCTGCAGGACCTGGGCATCGCCGCAGCACCCGTGGAGCATCTCAAGGACATGCTCGAGGTGGACCCACAGCTGCCGCGCCACTACCAGCAGGTGCATCAACCTGTGGCACCGGACATCGACATTCCCGTGGATCGCGAGGCGGCGCGATGGGTGGGCGTGCCCCACGACCTGACCCGCTCGCCGGGGCTCGGTGAGCACAACGCCTACGTACTGCAGACGGTTCTCGGTAAATCCGACGAGGAGTTCGCGGCGCTTTTGATCGACGAGGTGGTGAGTTGATGGCTGCCCGCAATCAGGTCTGGCGTCTGGCGCGAACACCGCCCGAAGGGTGGCCGACCGATGGCGACTTCGCCCTGCACGACGAACCGCTGCCCGAACCCGGCGACGGCCAGGCGCTGACACGCACCTTGTATCTGTCACTGGACCCCTACCAATGGGGACGACGCCGATCAGGCACCGAACAGCCGGGCGATGTGTGCCACGGCCGCACGGTGTCGCAGGTGGTCGCCAGCCGCAGCGCCGACTGGCGCGAAGGCGACTACATTTTCTGCCCCGCCGGCTGGCAGAGCCACGGTCTGGTTGGCGACGGCGTGGACGTGTTCGGTTACATGTTTCCGCGCACGCTGGATCCCCAGCTTGCCCCCATCAGCACGGCCGTGGGCGTGCTCGGTATGCTGGGGTTGACCGCCTATGCCGGGCTCGTGGTGCAGTGCGCACCGCGACCTGGCGAAACCGTCGTCGTCTCCGCCGCGTCGGGTGGCGTCGGCCAGGTGGCCGGACAGCTCGCACGGTTGCATGGCTGCCGCGTGGTCGGCATCGCCGGTAAGCCGGAGAAGTGCGCGTATCTCACCGACGCGCTCGGCTTCGATGCCTGCGTGTCACACCTGGACGCCGACTTCGCAGCCCGTCTCGCCGCCGCCTGCCCCGATGGCATCGATATCTACTTCGAAAACGTCGGCGGCCGGGTGTTCGAAGCGGTGCTGCCGCTCCTTGCACAGGACGCGCGCATAACGCTGTGCGGCATGATCTCCCAGTACGGCAACACCGATGGCCGCGACGCCGCCGAAGTGTGGCGGCAAACCGGCGCCCCCTACTTCGCCCGCCGCGCGGTGCAGGTGCATCCGTTGTTCGTCGGCAACTACGTGGCCTCACACCAGGCGGAGTTTCTCGAGCGCATGGCTGGCTGGGTGGCCTCCGGCGACGTGCGCTACAAAGAGGACATCTGGCAGGGTATCGAGCGCGCCCCGGAAGCGTTTTCCGCCATGCTGCGCGGCGACAACTTCGGCAAGACACTGGTGGAGGTGGCAAAGCCCCGACTGCAGTAACATCGGCGGACGACGGACCTGGGGAGGCCGCATGCTCAGACGACGATTCACGCTAGCCATCGGCGCCGCTGCGGCGCTGGGAGGCATCGCCTGGTGGCAGCGCAATACCCTCGCACGCGCGCTGCTGACCAGCAGGCAGAATGAGGGGCTAGCGCTCACCGCCAACGACTCCAGCACCTGCATGCTGACGCCCGAGCAGGAGGAAGGCCCTTTCTTCGTGCGTGCACCCATGCGCCGTGATATCCGCGAAGATCGCGCGGGTCTCACCCTGGAACTGAATCTGCAGGTAGTGCGCACCGATGCCTGCGCACCCGTCGCCAACGCCTTGGTGGAGATCTGGCACTGCGATGCGGCCGGCCGCTACAGCGGTTATCCGGAAGATCTGAGCCGCGACCCGGTGGGCACGATACTGTTCGTCGGCAACGACCACGTGGAGCCGGTCAATGATAAGACCTATCTGCGCGGTGCCCAGCGGAGCGATGCCGACGGATTTGTGCGCTTCACTACCGTGCTGCCGGGCTGGTACGAGCCGCGCGTGCCGCACATCCACGTGAAGACCTTCGTGGACGATACGGCCTACGTCACCACACAGCTCTACTTCCCGACGGAACTCACCGAAGCGGTGTACCGGGAACATGCGGACTACGCGCCGTACGGCGGCTCGCCCTACCACTCCGGCAACGATCCGGTGCTCGGCCAGTTTGCCGATGCCCACGGACTGCTGCTGGCGCCTGAACGCAGCGGTGATAGGCTGCATGCCAGCGGCCGACTGGCCATCGCCTGATAGGGGTGGAAGACCAATGAATCGACGACAGGTGCTCGGCGGGCTCATGGCACTCAGCGCCGCAGCCTGCACCTCAACGCAGACACAACCGGGGAGAAGACAGGTGGAACGAATCGGCGTGCAGCTCTACACCGTGCGCGAAGAGATGACGCGCGACGCCGCAGCGACCCTCGCCGCGGTCGCCCAGGCCGGCTACGTGGAAGTGGAAACCGCCGGCACCGGCAACCTCGACGCGACGCAGTTCGCGCAGGCCCTGGCCGAGAATGGCCTTACCGCCCCATCCGCGCACGTGCCGGTACACCTGCTCGAGCAGAATCCGGACGGGCTGCTGGAAGCTGCCGAAACCATCGGCTACCGCTATCTGGTGGTGCCGTGGATACCACCGGAGATGCGCACGCTCGAGGGTTACCGCAAGCTCGCAGCGGTGCTGAACCGGTTCGGCGAAACCTCCGCCCGCGTTGGTGTGCAGACCTGTTACCACAACCACGACTTCGAGTTCGCCACCGTCGACGGCATGGTGCCGATGCAATACCTTCTCGACGCCTGCGACCCGCGTCTGGTGCGCTTCGAGCTGGATCTCTACTGGGCTACCCACGCCGGCGCGGATGTGCGGGGAATGCTTGCGGCGCAACCAGAACGGTTTCCGCTGTGTCATGTGAAAGACCGCGCCGCCAACGGCGACATGGTGGACGTGGGCGACGGCGAGATCGACTTCCCTGCCCTCTTTGCCGCAGGCAGCGGCCTTGCGCACTACTTCGTGGAGCACGATCAGCCGCAGGTTCCCCTGCAGTCCATTCGCCGCAGCGCGGCGGCGCTGAAGGCCCTGCGGTTTTGAAGCGGCTGCTGGCACTGCTCGGCCTTTGCGCCTGGGTATCGAGCGGTTGCACAGCACAGCCGCAGCAGACGTGGATTGACCTGTTCAACGGCAGCGATCTCGCCGGTTGGACCGCCAAGATTCGTGGCCTGCCCGCGGGCGAAGATCCGCTGCGCACCTTTCGCGTGCAGGACGGCCTGCTGACGGTCTCCTACGACGGCTACGAGACGTTCGACAACCGCTTTGGCCACCTCTTCTACGCCACGCCTTACAGCCACTACCGCCTCAAACTCGAATACCGCTTCGTCGGGGATCAGGCCAACGGCGGCGAGCCCTGGGCGTTTCGCAACAGCGGCGTAATGGTGCACAGCCAGGCGCCCGCTACCATGCCAGCAGCACAGGATTTCCCCATTTCCGTGGAGGTGCAGTTTCTCGGCGGCCGCGGCGATGGCGCTGCGCGACCCACCGGCAACCTGTGCACACCAGGTACCCACGTGATCTATCAGGGCGTGTTTACCGATACGCACTGCATTCCGGCTGACGCACCCACCATCGATGGCGATGGCTGGGTACAGATCGAAGTACTCGTGCGCGGTGATGAAGAGATTGTGCACTACGTGAACGGCCAGGAAGTCATCCGCTATGGCGGCACCACCACCGGCGGCGGCGTGGTCTCGGGCCACGACCCGGCACTGAAAC
>JAUILW010000386.1 GCA_030432795.1 Gammaproteobacteria bacterium | reverse complement strand
CTGGGTGAATGGGGATGCCACATCGGCCAGGGCTATCTGATGAGCAAGCCGCTGGCAGAGGAGGCCGTGCTACCGTTGCTGCAAGAGGCCGCCTGGCCGGGGTTCAAGAGCCTCAGCGCCTGATCTGGCAATCGCCCTGTTTCAAGGCTGCGAAGTGTTCGAAGAAGTCCACCGCTTTGGGTACCAGCTCGTAGAGCGACGCCGTGTCAGCAAATGCCCTGCCCGCTGCCGACCAGCCTTCCCGCTCCGGCGATGTCAGCAGGCGAACGAGTTCGCGGTTGAGCTGCTCCTGCTCGAAAGGTGCCGGCAGCACGATTCCAGCCTGCGCCTGCGCCAGATAGTGCGCGTAGCCGCAATTGCGGGTAACCAGCGCCGGCAGCCCGGCAATCATCGCCTCGAGTATTACCATGCCAGCATTTTCGTCGTACGCCGGCAACACCAGGCCATCTGCCGACCAGAGGAACTCGGGTACGTCATCGCGCCCCTGGTCGTAGAACACCACCCGCCGGGCGATACCCTGACGCGTCGCCATGCGCCGGAACGGCTCGGCCTTGTCCTGGCCGATGACATATAGCGTGAGTTTCTCAAAGATGTCCGGTGGCAGCGCTTTGACGGCGTGCAGCACCCGGTCGAGCCCTTTCTTGATGAAGCCGCTGCCGAGGAACAGCAGCACAAGCTCGTCATCCGCATGACCGAGCTGCGTTCGTTTGGCCAGCCGCGCGGCCTGTCGGGCCTCGGCGCTGTCCGGCGCCCGCCGGTCTTTCTCGATGCCGGGGGGCAAGCGGTGGAATCGCTCGGGCTGCGTGCCGTAGAAGCGGCGGAAATCAGGCGTGTGGATATCGGAGATGGTCAGTATCTGGGTGGAGCTGTGCGGTTCGAACACCGCACGCTCCGCCGAATGAAAGCTGCGGTAACGGCCGCTGCGGCGATAGAAAAAGCCTCGCTGCGTGCGCGCCTTGTGCTCGTAGCAGGAGTCACCGGCATAGTACACATCGAGGCCTGGCATCTTGTTCAACCCTACCACCAGATCGGATGGGTCAGCCGCCTCCTGCGCCGCCACCCAGGCGGCAAAACGCTCGTAGCGGGTGTGGTTGAACAGCGCTTTCACAGGCGCTTCCCGCACATCCAGTTGCTCGGGTCGTTCGTCCTGCCAACTGGCCGTATACACACGCACCTCATGGCCGCGCCGGAGGCACTCATCAGCGAACTTGCGCAGATCACGCTGAATGCCGCCGAACGGGAAGTACTTAAAGATGCAGAAAGCGACGCGCACGCACTCGTTCCATCGCATGGTGCCAGACAGTATCTGCGTTCAGCGTCGCGTAGCATGCCGGGCGAATCAAGCCGTAACGATTCCCGACCACCTCACCTTCAAAGCTGCAGCGCTTCTGCAGACACGGTGCACAGGCAAAATCCGCCGCCAATGCAATCGCGGCGGTGCCACGACAGCCGGTCAGCACGGCATCGGTGCTGCCGTAGAGCCCCACGGTCGGCACTCCTAACGCGGCGGCAAGGTGGGTGAGCCCTGAGTCAACGCCTACCACGAGGTCCGCCCCGATCAGCCGTTGCGTGAGTTCGCCCAGGGTACCGCGCGGCCAGATCTGCGCACCGCCCTGCTCCGCCAGCAGTTCAGCCCGCTGGCGCTCGGCGTCGTCGCCCCAGGTAACGGCAACCTGATAGCCGTCCCGCCCGGCGCACTCTGCCAGGTCGAGCCAGAGCGCTTCCGGATAGTGCTTGGACTCCCAGGTGGTGCCGTGCAGAAACACACACACCTTGCCCGGTGCGTCTGTCGCGGGCATCTCCAGGCCGAAGCGCAGAGCGCCGCCAGGTTCGTAGCCGAGCGCGGCGGCAAAAAGCTGCCGTTGCCGGTCGATGGCATGCTGCCGGCGCGGCACGTTGAACGCCTGCTCGTAGCTTCGGCTAGCCAATGGCTCACGAGCCGAGTCGCGGTCGAAGCCGGCAGTGGCGTCGCCTTCAGCGAGGCGTACGACAGCCGCACTCTTGAGCAACCCCTGACTATCCAGAACCACATCGTATGACCCCGCCTTCAACGAGCGTCGAAACTCGCGCATCTCACCGCGATAGCGCCACAGCGCGCGGCGCCAGCGACGCCATGCGATCGGCAACACCTGCCGAACCGCGTGATGACGCGCCGGAATGTCCGCAAAGGCTTCTTCCACCACCCAGTCGAACTGCCAGCCATGCAAAGCAGCATCGCTGACCGCCGGTAAGGCGTGTACCACATCGCCGAGGGACGACATCTTTACCAGCAGCGCGGTCTTCATAAACAGGCAATCACACGGGATGGCTCGAGGTCCCGAAGGCACGCCAGATGGCCGAGCGGGCACTGCCGTTCAAAGCAGGGGCTGCAGTCGAGACCCAGCCGCACGATGGCGGCATCGGCGTGCAGGGGCGGGGTGAAGTCCGGCGACGTGGACCCGTAGATCGCCACCACTCGCACGCCGAGCGCAGCCGCGACGTGCATGAGCCCCGAATCGTTGGTGATGGCGACGTTCGCCAAGCTCATTAGGTCCACCGCTTCCAGCAGCGACGTCTCTCCCGCCACGGAGCGAACCTCCGGGTGACCAGCCAGCCTGCAGATGGCATCGCACACGCCACGATCCTTCGCAGACCCCATGAGCCATACCTGACGACCTCGCTCAGCCAGATGCCGGGCCACCTCGGCGTAGTGCGGTTCCGGCCACTGCTTGGCAGGGCCGAACTCCGCGCCAGGGCAAATAACGGCCGCATCACCCCGGGCGTCCAACGACAACCGCGACGCGATCCCGGCCGCCGCCTGCGAATCCGCCCGCAGCACCGGCTGCGGATAGGGACTGGGCAGCGCATCACCTGGCGGCAACGCCAGCGCCATGAAGCGTTCGATCATCAACGGCAGCGCCGCTTTGTCGAGCCTGCGCACATCGTTCAACACGCCCCAGCGGCTTTCACCCAACCAGCCGGTTCTGCGCGACACGCCGGCAAACAAAGGTACCAACGCTGATTTGAGGGTGTTCGGCAGAACGATGGCTTCGTCATATCGCGGCAGGCTGCGGCCAAGTCGCCAACGCGCTGCCAGCCCCAACTCGCCGTGCCCAACGGTCAGCGTATGCACCTCCCGCACACCAGGCATGCGGGTGCCGAGCGCCGCTGTAGATGGTGGCGCCACCATGTCGATGGCACAACCGGGGCGGGAAGCCTCGAGCACCTGCACGAGTGTATGCGCCATGACCATGTCGCCCACCCATGCCGGTGCGACGATGAGGATGTTCACCGGCGTCGCTCAGACCGCCGTGTGCCACTCCGCATGGGCATCGGTCCTGCCACGCACCTGATCGAAGTAAGCGGACTGCAGTGCTTCCGTGATCGGACCACGCCGGCCTGTACCCACGGTGCGGCCGTCGAGGGATTGAATGGGCAGAACCTCGGCTGCGGTGCCAGAGAAGAACGCCTCATCGGCGATGTAGACTTCGTCGCGGGTTATGCGCCGCTCGCGCACCTCGAAACCCTGTTCCCGAGCAAGCGTCATGACCGTGTTGCGGGTAATGCCGTCGAGGCACGAAGTGAGTTCCGGCGTGTGGATGACACCGTCGCGCACCACGAACACGTTTTCACCGCTGCCTTCGGCAACGTAGCCCTCGTTGTCGAGCAGCAGCGCTTCATCGCAGCCACATTCCAGCGCTTCGTGCAGCGCCAGGATGGAATTGATGTAGTTGCCCGTGGCCTTCGCCTTGCACATGGTGATGTTGACGTGGTGGCGCGTGTAGGAAGACGTGCGCACCTTGATACCTTTCTCACGGGAGTCCGGGTCCATGTAGTCCGGCCACTCCCACGCCGCAATAGCGGT
>JAUILW010000011.1 GCA_030432795.1 Gammaproteobacteria bacterium | reverse complement strand
CTCCCTGCTTCGCCTTTGCCAGCGCTCTGGCGTCGAGCAGGTGACGATTCGCTTCGGTGAGCGCGCAGCTCAACAGCAGAAAGTCGCACTCCTCCAGCCGTTCCGGCCAGACCGCAATTGAGTAGTCGTCTCCAGGCCCGGCGAATGGGTCATAACCGATGACTTCCACCCCGGAAGTCCTCAACCGCCGGACGATCTCGCGGCCGATGTTGCCGAGCCCAACGACGCCGGCTGTCTTGCCCTGCAGGCTGCGCCCCTGTGGTTTTGGCCAGCCACCAGCGCGTACCTCCCTGTCGATCCGCGATACCTGGCGTACGAGATTGATGAGGTAGCCATATGCCAGATCGGCCACCTCGTTGTTGAACATACCTGGCGTGTTGGCGAATTGCAGGTTGAGATCGGCCGCCGCGTCGCGGTCGATGTTGTCCACGCCCACTCCCCATTTCACCACGGCGCGTAGCTTGCCGGCTTTGCCGGCTGTAAGCACGGCGCGCGTGCCCGGGTCGTCGCCAGCGATCCAGGCATCAAACAGCGGAAGTTGCGTCTTGAGTTGATCCTCCGACAACGTTTGCACGACTTGTGCGCATGTCGCCTCAAGTCCGAACTCGGCTGCCAGTTCGCGGATCTGCTTCTGCTCTGCCAGCATCGGCGGGCAGCTTATAAACACTTTCTTCACGTCGTCTCCATCGTCGGTGCCAGTGCTTGTGCCAGTTGCCAGTCTTCCGGTTCATCGATATCCACCGACTCCAGCGCCGGTGTAGTAAACATCATTGGTCGCTGGCCGATTCTCGCCTGGCTTTGGGCAAAGCTTTGTCTGGTGAACAGATACAGGCAGGAATTCTCCTCGAACCATGGCTCGAGATCCTGGGTTCGGATCAGATGATTCGGATCATGATTGATGGCGCTGCCGTCTTCTCGATAGAAACGTGTTTGAAACCTATTCACGGAGAACAGAGAGTCTGCATCGGGGTTCGCCTGCAACGCCTCGATTGCCCGCGCGATGGTCGCACTGCTGATAAAGGGGTTGGTCGCATGCGTCATCAGGTAAAGGTCGGCTGCCACCGCGTCGATATCGTCCTGAATAATGCGGTTCATGCTGACGAAATCACCGCAGATTTCCGGGGCCCGTTCGCGCAGAACCACCTGTGGGTCGCTCAGGAGTTGCTCGTTGTCCAACAGCTCGCGCGCATCGGTATTGATGACGACCTGGCTTATCTGGTGCGTGTCGAGTAACGCATCCAGCATCCAGCGGTAGAGCGGTCGGCTGCCCAGCATTCGGAAGTTCTTGCCAGGCACTCTTTCGCTGTTTCCCTTCATTGGCAGGAGTGCAACGATTTTCAAGTTGGCCTCACGTGGTTGGGTAGAAGTAACGTCTGCGCGTGTCGGCTGAAAGCCGGCGCGATGCGTGCGAGCCCCGGTAGCTGCCCCAGTACTGACAAACACGAAAACGGATGATGTCCATCAGCTCGGCATAAAGGCGGCCCTCTTCCCGTGCCTTTCTGCTGTCCATACGTACTGCTCGAGCGATGCATCTGACGAGATCGCGCCGCGACATGTGCAACGATGGATCAATGTCCTGAAGGGCCAAGGCTTCGCGTTCGTATCGCCAGCGGACCTGTGACCAGGTCTCGTCGTGAATGTGGTACACGGGGGCGCCGGGAGCGAAGCCGATGTTGTAGCCTTTCTCCAGCAGGCGCTTGGCCAGGTGCATGTCCTCGAGCCCGGAAAGGGACTCATCAAAGGGGTGCTCCAGCCAGAGATCGCGCCGGAGTACCGCGTTTGCGTTGTTGACGAAGTACGGGTGGGGCTTTTCGTTGCCGCCGTAGGTCTGGCGGAAAACCTGCTGTTCAGAGAACTTGGTTGTGTCGCGGCCCTGTTGTGCGCCGTAGGCATAGTCGAGTACCTGTTCGCGAAGCGGTCTTGTGAGCTGCGCAAGCCAATCGGCGTCGCAAGGAACGCAGTGTCCACTGATGAACGCCAGATGTGTCCCCCGGGCTGCCTCGCAACCGACGTTCAGCGATCTGCCGAAGGTGAACGCCTCTTTGCTGATGTGCACGATGCGGCAGTTGTGACGTCGGGCGATGTCGAGCGTCGCATCGGTAGACCCGGAGTCGACCAGCACCACCTCGAACGGCCGACCATCGAACGCTTGTGCGAATACGCTGGTCAACAGCTCATCGAGGTAGCGCGCCTCGTTGAAGGTGCGGATGACGACGGAGGTGTCCATCAATGCTTGCGCAGGATCAGCGTCCGATGCTGCTTACTGAGCACGTCGTAGTCTGGCCGATCCATGAGAAATTGGTCGGCGTAGGCGGTGACCTCGGGCCACTCCGGTGCGCCATAGTCATCGATTACGACTATGCCACCCGGCGTGACCAGCGGTGAATAGTTCTCGAAGTCGCGTCGAACGCCGTCGTAGCTGTGGTCGCCGTCGATGAGCAGGTAGTTGTAGCGGCGCTTGCTGGCTTCCGCGAGGATAGCTGCGTCTTCAGAGAGCCCTTTCAGTATGGTCACCTGACGCATGTCGCATAGCGCGCGATTGAGATTCTGCATCAGGACCGTTTCGTTGATTGGCAGGCCTGTGAGCTTGTCGAGGGCTGCGGCGTCGTAGTAGCCCTCTAAAGGATCAATGCACGTGATCTTCGTAGATTGAAATTTGTAGCGGAAAAGATCCCAGACGATCGCGGTATTGATCCCGAAGAGGACGCCGATTTCTACGTACTGCAAGTTCTCGTCCTGAAGGCTGATGAGCGCCATCGCTCGCGCCAGAGCAGCGTGGATGCTGGTGGCTAGACGGCCGATACTATTGCTCTCGATCTGCCGGATTCTGTGTGCCATATAGGCGATGGAGCGAGGCTCGAGGTCTAAGCCGAAATTCTCTTTCGCTTCGTGGGAGAACGCTTGTAGATCCTCTTTGGTCAGATGGCGTGGGAAGACCTGGTAGTCGGGTTCGTTGCTGCGAAATCGCTCGATGCTCGATAAGTAGCGACTGTGCGCTGAAGTGATTTTCTCTGCCTCAAGTTGCCGCGCATCCAGCGCCTGATGGCTTTGCGCAAGCGAACGCTCTCTTTCTGTGAGCATGCCTACCTGATCCTGGAGACGTTTGTGTTCCTCGGACAAGCTCTGAATGCTGGCATGCAATTGCGTGAGCTGAGCTTCGTGACGCTGCTGTTCTGCCAGAAGGGATGCGTTGTGTTCTTCGAGTAAAGTGTTCCGCTCACGCAGCGCGGTGATCTCGTGCTGCAGATCTTTGCGGATCCGGTGTGCTACGGTCAGCTGTTCGATGCGCTGTTTGCCAACTTGGTAGGCAAGGTCGGTCATCGCAATTCGTTGCGAGAGAGGCGAGTTCGAAGGGACTGCCCCGGTTCCGTTGCGAGCCGTTGTGCTGCTGGGAGCGCGCGTGGGTGCCGAGGGTTCAAGCGCCGTGCGTACCTCAATGTCGCTGCAGATCCCGACGAATGCTGCGTTCAGTTTGTCGGCCAGGTCCTGCGGAGCGTTGGCCGAACGGATGCGCATATCGCCGCGCCAGAGCCTGCATTGATCGGCGAGCCATTGGAGTTCGCCTTCGGTCACCTCGCGACTCAACACCGGGTGCGTACCAGAACCGGCAACCGACCCGGAAAGCGCGCGACTGGTGAGGATCTGTACATCTCCGCTAACGCCATAGCTCGCCTGTGCGGTTGCGAGATCCTGCCCATTGGACAGAGGCTCCAGGCCGAGCGTCACGG
This sequence comes from Gammaproteobacteria bacterium, assembly GCA_030432795.1. GTDB lineage: Bacteria > Pseudomonadota > Gammaproteobacteria > Pseudomonadales > Azotimanducaceae > SYFY01. The sequence continues at coordinate 17,718 of JAUILW010000011.1, read as the reverse complement.
GCTCGCTTGCCGCAAAGCGCGCGAACGGATGTTCCCGCTCGTTCAATGCCGGAATATATGAGGGAGTGAGAGCAAGATATCTGCGGCCGATTCGCTCGCCGGATTCGAAGTAGGCCAGTGTGTTGTCGCAGTGGCGCAGGTAATACTCGTCGTAGTCCAGCTTGAAAAACGACGGATGCACTTCCTGGATATTGGTCATCTGGCCGACGAACTGAGTCTTTTCGTTGTGCTTCCAGAAGTAGTCATTCTGGCTGAGCGGCCTGCCGTCGCAGCCGAGCAGGTAGATGTTGCGTGCGAGCGTACTGGCGACCGGCAACATGAGAAACGTGAGAATGTTGTCGGTCGTGTGCAGCCTGAAATCGTTCCGCAAGTCCAGATTGATGGGCATGTTGACGTCGAAGGGCACAGCCATGCTGACTTCTGCGAACTGCGGTTGCCAGTAAGTGAAGAGATTGAAGTACTTTATCGGCACCATGCAGCGGTAGCCGTACTGTGCCTGTGTGCTTGCGAGCGTCTTGCGAAACTCGTGCGCGTAGTTTGAACAGCCGAAGTGAAATATTGGATCGCCGAAGATCTGAATGTGCGGCGGCGCTGCGGCGAGCAACTCTTCATCGTTGATGACGCTGTTGCAGACGACATTGATTCCGTCTTCGAACCGGTAGTTGGCGTAGCGTGACACTTCCGGTCCTGAGCAGAACAGGAAGGCGCTTTCCCGTGTCTTCAGTTCTTCCGCCATTACCGCGAAGCGTTCGTTGGAGGCTTTTACAACAGCGGCGTCATTGGCGGGAAAGCGGTGGCTGATGTCGACGTAGCGAGACCCTTCCGTGCGATCACGGTAGTCCACGTCATACACGGCGACGCCGCGTTTGCGCAGGCGCGCCACAGCGTCTGCGCCGAGAGGCTCAATACCCTGCCAGAGCACGATGATGTCCGCCGCATTCAGGTCTTGCTGATCGATTGGGGTGGCATCCAGTATCAGCCATGCCGGAAGAAGCTCGGCGTAGGCCTCCACTTCGGGGGTGTAGCCGGATGGTACGAATCGTTCGGGCATCAACGCCGTTTCGATGCGTACGTTGGCTGGTGACAGCGGGCTCAGATACCAGCAGGCGCGCGCAATCTGCTGCTGCAGCAGATCGAGGTCGTCAAAGCGCGGGTAGTAGACGATGGATGTCATCGGTCGGCATCGAGCTCCAACCGGACGTCGCCGATCAACTGCAACATCTCTGGCAGTTTGACCTTCAGGTCCAGGTACTGACCCTGCAATTCGAGGTACTGATCCTGCAATTCGAGGTGCTGATCCTTCAATTCGAGGTGCTGATCCTTCAATTCGAGGTGCTCATTGTGCAGGTTGTGCAGTTCGAGGTGCTGTTTGTGCAGTTCTTGCAGGTCGGACTGCGCTGCCTGCAGATCCTGCTCCATCAGCGCCAGGCGTTGCCGCAGAGCCTGCAGGACCTTGGATTCGGCAGACGTAGCCCTGCTCAATTGCACCGCCTTTTGCGTTTCGAAGCGTGCACGCTCACTTTGATAGGCGAATACGTGGACCAAGGCCGCAGCGCTGATGACCGGTCCAACGAGGTGCAGCCACGGCATGCTTGTTGTGGCGGCTAGCATGCCACTCAGGAATGGGGCGCTGGCCGCCAGGAGCAGCAGGATCAGCGTAATGATGCCGTGCGTGCTTGTCAGGTAACGCCAGAAGATGCGCAGGTGATTGGAGACCGGATTCGATGCAGGCATGGCAGCAACCTCGGAACGTGGAATGGTGGGGGTAGCCCTGGATGGGTTCAGGGCTTGGACTGGAGGATTCTGCTTCGGCTGGCTCTCTTGTGCCGCCTCGCGGGTCTCCGGCTCGATCGTCGGTTCCGGAGCCCACCTGCCAGGATTGCGATCGAGGATATGCTGCATGAACAGCGCTTCCACTTCGGCGGTGGAGATCGGCTCTCGAAAAGCCAGGAAATTTCCCCAGGACTCATCGCATAACTGCTCGGCTGGCCAGGGCACTACACGACACCACTGGTGCCTGACCCCGTAGCGAATGATGGGGTGCCATTCGGACATGAAAACCTGGTAACCGCGCTCCACCAGAAATTGCGCCAGCGCGCGGTAGTCGTAGTCTATTTTCAGGGTTTTGGCGTCTTCGAACTCACACTCGATGACCTTTGGTCGGATATCGTCCCACGGGAACCCCTGAAGCACCCGCAGATCGAAGCCTTCGGTGTCGATCTTCAAAAAGTCCACGTCTTGTACATCGGTGTCGGCGAGGTAGTCGTCCAGGCGAATCGTGGTCACGGTAGCGACTTCTTTGTGCTCGTCGTGGAAGGGCACCAGACTCGAGATGCCGGTGCTCTGATCAGCCGCGTAGAAGCTGAGCTGCTCTCCGCTCACGTTGCCTACCGCGTTGGAACTCAAATGAAACCTTGGTCCTTGCTTCCATCGCTGTTCGATGAATGCTCGATTGTTGGGGTCAGGCTCGAATGCATGAACCAGCCATCCATCGTCGAGGAACTGCTTGAACGCGGACCCGTGGTGGCCCCCGACGTCTATCATCGTGCCGACCCCGGGCTTGGCCGCGAAGTACGCGTGCACAACGGCAGTTTCGTCCACGCTGATATCGTCTTCTCTGGTGAATGGATTGAGGGTCATATCGGCTTGTCCAGCAGTGAGACGGAGCAGGTTCTCGAAACGGCGTCGAACGCGTGCGATATCGTGCCTTTCCATTGTAAAGGCAACCGCGCGTTCAGCGATGCGTTTGGTCGTGAGCGGTTCGGTCAGCAGCAGCGTCAGCGCCGCGTCGAGCTGCTTCGGGTCGCGCGCGGTCACGCATACGCCGAGCTCACGCTGGGTGATGTAACGAATCGAGGGAATTTGCGGCGGTCCGTACGTCAGAACAGGGGCGCCGGACGCCAAGCACTCCGGCGTTTTGTTGGCGAAGGAGTACTTCGTGTACTCCATGCTGGTGGCGTCGAAGTTGTAGCACAATAACACCGCGTTGGCCGATGCGAGCAATGCCGGATACTGCGAAGCTTCGACGAGAGGCAGCACCGCCACCGAGGGGTGTCCGCCCTTTATCTCGTCGCCGTGCTGCTGGAACCACGGCATCGTGTAAATTTCGAAGCGAATCGACTGGCCCTTCTCAGCTTGTCTCTTTACGGCTTCGGCAACATCGGAGACCGACTGTCGTTGCATGTCCTCCGCAAGCGCACCGCAGTAGCGCAAGACGAAAGGAGAAGTACTCGTTGCGCGAGGCAGTCCTTTCCAGATGGCTGGGTCCACGCCGTTGGCAATAGCGCTGAAAGGCGTGCCGTAGGTCGCCGCGTATGCCTCGGACATCTCCGGGCAGATGGTCAGGTTTACCGCGGAACGCCGAAAGTGCGCTTGGAGGTCTGACATTAGCCATTCACCATCGGCAGTGCCGCCGACCCGGACGCTCCAATCGTCCATGATGTGCGTCATAAGTGGGCGAGCGAACGTGTCGATCAGCGTGCTGGCCAAGCGGCAATAGGAGATCTCGGTATCTGCAGGTCGAAGGTAGACTGCTTGCGGATCGAACCGACGGACTGCCTCTACGATCTCGCTGGCGCTGTGGCGGGCTGCATCCATCTGGCCTATGGGTCGACCTGGATGATGTGCCCAGTACACCTGAAACAGGTTCTCATCGGGCCACCCTGCGAAAAGGTTGCCAAGGAGCTGGCCGGTAGCTGAATCGCTCCCGATACCCGAAAACGACAGCACCAGCGTTCGCGGTAACGACTTATGGATGGTGGTGTTCAAAGCCTTGAGCGGATCCTTTGGCTCGTCTCAGACTGGCGAAAATCTCGGCCCAGTCGTCTTCCGTCTGCTGGCGGTGCACGTTAACAGAGGCGTTCAGTAGAAGCACGCCAGTGAAAGCGCTGATAAACCCTACGATGCTGAGCAGCAAGGCCGCAACGCCGCTGCCTGCCAACGCCGCACCAGCCGCCGCTGCAGGTAGCGCGATCAGAGTCGCGGCGAGCTGGACGATGCGTGAGCAGGGGCTTCGCAATCGTTGCACAAGCCGTGCGGCCGGCGATGGCGGTGCTGGTTGCTCCACGATCGCTGGCGGCTCGAGGGCCAGGGCTTGCCCTATCCCGAGCTTCGGAAAGAGGTGGAGGTGCGACTCGGGAGTGCAGTTGATGATGCTGCATCCATTGCGTTGATAGTGAATGTCTGCCGTCGCGTAGGCGACTTCCATGCGTGAGACATCGGCAGCTTGCCAGACTTTGCCGGCGAAATAGCGGCTGTCGAAGTGGTTCCGATCCAGTGGTCCAGCGTGCAGCAGGTCCCCTTCCGCGGCGTTGGCGGGCTGCTCGTAGCGATGGTCGAATCCGATCAGCAGCACGCGGCGATAGCCGAGCACGAAAGCCAGCTGCAGGTTGAAGTAGCTGACCGTCGAGCGTGTGGAGAATGGCTTGTCGGATGCAAGCGCTGGGCTGAAACCGCCATGCGCATCTACCGGGATGCAGGCGGAAGTATCCGTAAGCCAGTACGTAAGGTAGTACGGCAGCGCTACCCGCATCTCTGATGCTTCAAAGGCTTCCGGACGCTGACTCACAACCCACGGATTCACTACGCTCAAAATGGTGATGCGCGATGCCAGTTCCGGATGATCGGCGGCGTAGTTGGACGCCAGAATGTCGAGGCCGTCCAACCGGTCCCAATCGGTGCTGTTGAGGCTTGGTCCGTTGCCGGCAATGACGCAGATATCCCCGCGCCTTGCCGCGCCCAGCTCCGCCAGCGCGTTTGCACCTTGCCTCAGGAGTGTTCTTCGAATATCTCTCCGCACCGCCAGCTGCAGAGCATCCAGCATTACCAGGTGCTCGCGCAGCGGGTTGGCGGCTGCGTTGTTGTGCAGCCGGCGAAAGCCTTCAGGAACCTGCGCAGGTTGTGCCAGCTCTGCCTGCATCAGCGCCTCAGCTCATCTTGGTGTTCGCAAAACCACTCGTAGCTGGCATTCAAACCGTCCTGCAAAGAGACCTGCGGATGCCAGCCGAGGCTGTTGATGAGCGAGGTATCCAGCAGCTTTCGTGGCGTGCCATCGGGCTTGCTCGTGTCGAACGTTAGCGCGCCGTCGAAACCGACGACGCTACGAACGGTTTCAGCGAGTTCGGCGATGCTCACATCCGTGCCGGTGCCGACGTTGATGTGCGAAAGCTGCGGGGCAGTGTGTGACCGGTAGATTTGCGGTGCCAGCCGCATGATGAAGATGACTGCTTCAGCCAGGTCGTCCACGAATAGAAACTCCCTGCGCGCTCGACCAGAGCCCCACACCGACACATCGGCAGCGTCAGTCAGACGAGCTGCGTGAAACCGCTGGATCAGCCCTGGTATGACGTGGCTGTTCTCGGGGTGGAAATTGTCCCCCGGTCCATAGAGATTCGTGGGCATCAGCGACCGGTAATCGCGGCCAAACTGTCGGTTGTAGCTTTCGCAGAGCTTGATGCCAGCGATCTTGGCAAGTGCGTAGGGTTCGTTGGTGGGTTCCAACGGGCCTGTCAGCAGGCATGCTTCGCGCATCGGCTGTTCGGCGTGCTTCGGATAGATGCAGCTCGAGCCCAGAAACACGATACGCTGTACATCGTTGCGGTGGGCAGCATGGATCAGGTTGGCTTCGATGAGTAGATTGTCGTAGATGAAGTCTGCCGGGTAGGTGTCGTTGGCGTGAATGCCGCCAACCCTCGCTGCCGCGATGACAACGACCGTCGGCCGGTGCGCTGCCACGAAAGCAGATACCTCTGCCTGATTCCTGCAATCGACCTGCGCACGTGGCGCGGTCAGCACTTCGCAGTCTCCACGCGCCTTGAGCGCTCGAACGATTGCAGAACCCACCATGCCAGCGTGGCCTGCGACGAATACACGGTCTGAATGGGGCACTGGGTTTCCGGTTTGGCGCGGGCGGCGGGATTTTAGCGGCGTGGCCGGGGGATAGAAAGGTCGAGCGGCTTGAACCGCCTCAATGGCGCGGCTAGGCTGCGCGCTTTCCGCCGCGCAGCCTCGTTATGAAAGACCCTCGTTTCTATCGCATGTACGACTACGATCGCGCCTTGTTGCCAAATAAGAGGCTGCGCGAGCTGGAAGCGGATGTGCACGACCTGGAGACGGCGCGGCAGCGCACCGGCGCATCTATCGGCTATCCGGGTTGGGGGCTGATCTATCAGCTGGCGCTGTGTTCGTTGGACCCGGATCGGGTGAACACACTGATCGAAACTGGGACCAATCATGGGTGCTCTTCGATTGTGCTGGCGCAGGCACTGGCCGATCGTGGCCAGGGTGGGGTGCTGCACACCATCGAAATCGATGCGGAAGTCGCGGAAATCGCACGGGCAAACATTCAAGATGCCGGGCTTGAGGCAGTGGTGCAACAGCATGTGGGAGCAAGCCGCGAAGTGTTGCCGCAGCTACTCGACGAGATCACGCAGATTGATCTTGCGTTTCTTGACGGATCTCACGCACAGGTGGATGCGCTCGGGGAGTTTGAGCTGGTTCTGCCGAAGCTTGCCGCTGGCGCGCTGGTGATTTTCGACAATACCTACGCGATCGCGGAGCCGCATGAGGACCAGCGCGTATATGGCGCGCTGAATGAGATTCTCACCCGTGGGGAGGGGCATGTGATCAATCTGCCCTATGTATCGTGGTACACGCCCGGTGTCGCGATCTGGCAACGCGCGCCATTCTGAGATTAGCGGGGACTATTCGTTGGGCGTAAACACCGGGTAGCCGGCGTCAGACACGAGCGCATCACGTTTGGCGAGCTTGAAGTCTTCAGTGGCCATTTCGATCATCAGCTCGTCGAAGCCAATCGTCGGTGTCCAGCCCAGTTCGCGCTTTGCTTTGCCGGGGTCTCCCAACAGCGTTTCCACCTCCGTGGGGCGGTAATATGTAGGGTCGACGCGGACGATGACCTGACCAGGCTCGAGCGCGTGATCTGGCGCGCGCTCGACCAGACCCACCTCATCTACGCCTTCGCCCTGAAAGGCGATGTCGATCCCCAGCGCGCTGCAGGTTGCTCGGATCGCGTCGCGCACGGAGTATTGCTCGCCTGTTGCGATGACATAGTCCCTCGCGGATTCCTGCTGCAGCATGGACCACTGCATGGCGACGTAGTCGCGGGCATGGCCCCAGTCACGCAGAGCATTCATGTTGCCGAGGTACAGGCATTTCTGCAGGCCGAGTGCGATGCGTGCTATGCCTCGTGTGATCTTCCGGGTGACGAACGTTTCGCCGCGCAGCGGCGACTCGTGGTTAAAGAGGATACCGTTGCAAGCGTACATGCCATACGCCTCCCGATAGTTCACGGTGATCCAGTAGGCATAGAGTTTGGCCACCGCATACGGAGAGCGCGGATAGAACGGCGTGGTCTCGGTCTGCGGCGTCTCCATCACCTGACCGTAGAGCTCTGAAGTGGAAGCCTGATAGTAGCGTGTGTGCTGTTCGAGCTTGAGAATGCGAATAGCTTCGAGCAGCCGTAGCGCACCAAGCGCGTCCACCTGAGCGGTGTACTCGGGTGCTTCAAAGGACACTGCCACGTGGCTCTGCGCGCCGAGGTTGTAGATCTCGTCTGGCTGGCACTCCTGCACAATGCGGATCAGATTGCTGGAGTCGGTGAGGTCGCCGTGGTGCAGGAACAAGCGACGGTCCTCATCATGTGGATCCTGATACAGGTGATCTATGCGCTCGGTGTTGAACAGGCTCGCGCGGCGCTTGATACCGTGTACCACGTAGCCTTTGTCGAGCAGCAACTCCGTGAGATATGCGCCATCCTGCCCGGTGATCCCCGTAATCAGTGCTGTTTTCTGGCTCAAGCCTCTACCTCCATGCTGCCGTCGAGGTCCTGCTCTGCGCAAAAGGAACGAAACGCCTGTGCCAGCTGAGCGGCATCGCTATCTGCGCCAAGTGCGACCACCATGCGCAGGTCGAACATCGGCGTGCCGGTATGGGGTGCCGGGCGGGTTTCAGTGTTCATGTCGTCGATGTTGAGATTTCTGTCGGCGAAGAAGCCACTCACCGAGTGCACGATGCCCGGGTGATCCATGGCCAGTACTGAGGCACGTACTTTGCGCGATACTTTGCGCTCGGCGTTGTGCTGCGACCGCCGTAACACGTAGGCCATGCCAGAGTTGGCTGCCTGGTCAGCAAGGGCGGCATCCAGCGCATCAATAGCGGCGTCTTCGCCGGTCACGCCCATGAGCACCGCAAACTCGTTGCCGAGGCCTGTCGCCCGGGTGTCTTCAATATTCAGCGCCTGCGCGAGCGCCAACGCCGAAAGCTCACGTACGAATCCTGGCCTGTCGTGGCCGATTACACTCACCACCGCGTATGCCATGGCAACTCCCCCGTCTATCGGTCTGCTCGTCAGTCTGCCAGTCGCGCGCGCACGTAGTCGGCGAGTGCCTCCACGGATACCCGCTCCTGCGCCATGGTGTCGCGGTCGCGCACGGTCACCGTGTCGTCGTCTTCAATGGTCTGGAAATCCACTGTCACACACAGCGGTGTGCCCACCTCGTCGTGGCGGCGGTAGCCCTTGCCGATGTTGCCTGTATTCTCGTAAAGAATGCGGCCGAGGCCGAGCTTCTGCAGGTTCTGCTTAATTTCTTTTGCACGGGCAACGATGCCGTCATGGTTCTTCTTCAATGGCAGTACTGCCACCTTGATGGGCGCCAGGTGCGGTTTGAAGGCGAGGACGGTGCGCTCGCCGCCGTTGTCGAGCTGCTCCACACGGTAGGCCTCGTTGAGCACGGCCAGCACGCCGCGGTCCACGCCGGCGGAAGGTTCGATCACGTAAGGCACCTGCCAGGTCTTGTTCTGCAGGTCCTGGACCGCAAGACGGGCGTTGGAGTGCGTGTTGTTCGTCACCTTCGCGCTGATGTTCAGCTCGTCCTGGTTCTTGGTGTGTGAGCCGAGATCGAAATCCGTGCGGTTGGCGATGCCTTCGAGTTCCTCCACGCCGTGGGGGAACCGGTACATCACATCCACCGTTGCCTTGGAGTAGTGGGCCAGCTCATCCGCCGGCACGTGGTAGAGCTCGAGCGACGAGCGCGGCACACCCTGCGCTTCCCACCAGTCCAGCCGTGCTTCCACCCAGTGTTCGTGCCAGCCTTCGTCATCTCCGGGGGGAACGAAAAATTCGAGTTCCATCTGTTCGAACTCGCGCACCCTAAAAATGAAGTTGCGCGGCGTGATCTCGTTGCGGAAGGCCTTGCCGATCTGCGCGATGCCGAACGGCGGCCGTCGGGAGGTGGAGTCGAGCACGTTCTTGAAGTTGGTAAAGATCGCCTGTGCGGTTTCGGGCCGCAGGTAGGCGAAGCTCGTGCCGTCGTCCACCGGGCCGACACTGGTCTTGAACATCAGGTTGAAATCGCGCGGTTCGGTAAGGTCGGTGGAACCGCAGCCCGGGCACTTGGCATCCGTGAGATGGTCAGCTCGCCAACGTGCTTTACAGTTTCGACAATCTACCAGCGGATCCGTGAAGGTCGCTTCGTGACCTGAGTAGCGCAACGTTGTGGGCAGAGTGAGGATCGCGGCATCCAGGCCTTCGACGTCGTCGCGCTCATAAACCATGGCCCGCCACCAGGCAGCCTTGAGATTGTTCTTCAGCTCTACGCCCAGCGGGCCATAGTCGTACATGCCCTGCAGCCCGCCGTAGATTTCGCTGGACTGAAAAATGAACCCCCGGCGCTTGGCCAGGGCAACCAGTTCCTCCATGGTCGAAGCGGGCAAGTTGACGACTCTCCGGGTTGAAGCCGGCGCACTATAACCGACATTCACGGGCCTTACATCGGACTTACAGACTGTGACATCTGCAAGCGTTTCTCAGGCCGCCTATCTGGTGAAATAGGTTTCACAGATCGGGCACTACAGGAACCAGACCATGCGACTCGAAGACCCCCGCGACAGTGAGAAGCGTTACTTCCGTTCTTCAGATCGGCTGATCACGCTGAACGGTGCGTGGTACTTCACAACGCGCGAGGGTGAACAGGGTCCGTACCCGAGCCGTGAAGCGGCCCAGGAGGCGCTTGAGTTCTTCACGTGCGAGAAAAACGACCTGCATTCGTTCCAGCAGTCCCGCGAGCAGTTTGCGCGCGGCGAGCCGCGGCAGCCGATTCCAGACGTCTACCGCCGCTGAGTTTCCCCTCATCCTCGCTCAAGCGGGGAGAAATGTAGCCGCCGAACGCCTCCCCGTTCCGGCGGCTTTTTTGTGCCTGGTGATTGTCTGAGCGCGCTGATGCGCACGAAGGTGCGTTGACGCGGGCCCCGGTACGGTTACGCTGTGAGGTCTGCACACGCATTGGGGAGGAACAGACGTGCACTGGAACTACGGGGATGTGCTCGATGGCCTGGCGCGGATTCTACCCGCCGGCAAACCGGCGCTGATTCACGACGGCCGCACGACCACCTGGCAGGCGTACGATGCGCGCAGTAATCGCCTGGCGCGCGGGCTCGCCGATGCCGGTGCCGAGGTCGGCGACAAGGTTGCGTTCTATCTTCGCAACGGACCCGCCTACAGCGAGCTGCTAGCGGCGTGCTTCAAGGGGCGCTTCACGCATGTGAACGTCAACTTCCGCTACGTGGACGATGAGCTCGCCTACATCATCGACAACTCCGACAGTACGGTGGTGGTCTACGACGTTGAATTTCGTGAGCGGGTGGAGGCGATTCACCAGCGTTTGCCCGGGGTACGCTGCTGGCTGCAGGTCGGCGGCGGTGAGATGCCGGGTTTTGCGCATCCGTTTGAGGCCATGGCAGCCGAAGGCGATGGTGCACCGCTCGATATCGAGCGATCCAGCGACGACCTGCTTTTTCTGTACACGGGCGGCACCACCGGCATGCCGAAGGGGGTCATGTGGACGCACCGCGACCAGTGGCTGGCGGGCGCGGCCGGGGCCAACCCGGCGCTGGGCATCACAGCACCCGGTTCCATCGAGGAGCACCTCGCGAACGTCGAGCGTCTGGGCGGCGGCGGCCTCACCTGTCCGTGCTGCCCGATGATGCACGGTACGGGGCTCTTTACCGCCATCGGCGCGCTGGCCGGAGGCGGCACGATCGTCACGCTGACGAGCCCAGGCTTCGATGCCGTGGAGCTGTTTGATGCGGTGCAGGCGCATGGGATCAATGCGCTGGCTATCGTCGGTGACGCATTCGCCAAACCCATGTTGCGAGCGCTGGATGCCGAACCGCAACGTTGGGATGTGAGTTCGCTGGTGTCCATGCTCTCCAGCGGCGTCATGTGGAGCCCGGAGGTGAAGCAGGGGCTGTTGCGGCACAACCGCAGCATGGTGCTCATCGACAGCTTTGGTGCTTCAGAGGCAGTGGGCTTCGGGCGCTCCGATACCACAGCGGATGGCACCACAGAGGTTGCCCGGTTCGTGATCGGTGAGAACGCGCGGGTGTTCGATGAGGATTACAACGAAATCGAGCCCGGCAGCGACCAGGTGGGGTTCGTTGCCCGTGCCGGGGCGTTGCCCCTCGGCTACTACAAAGATCCGGAGAAGACGGCAAAAACCTTCCCCACCATCAACGGCGTGCGCTACTCCATCCCCGGTGACTACTGCAAAGTGGCGGCAGACGGCACGTTGACCCTGCTCGGCCGCGGCAGCGTCTGTATCAACACCGGCGGCGAGAAGGTCTACCCGGAAGAGGTGGAGGAAGTGCTGAAGCTGCACCCGAGTGTGAACGATGCGCTGGTCGTCGGCGTACCCGATGAAAAGTGGGGCCAGTCCGTTACCGCGGTGGTGCATGCCGAGGGCGATGCCTTCGATGAGGACGCCGTGCGTGCCTTCGTTAGGGAACGTCTTGCGGGCTACAAGTCGCCGAAACGCGTGCTTGTCACCAGCGTTGCGCTGCGCGCGGCCAACGGCAAAGCAGACTACAAGAGCGCAAAGACCTTCGCAGAGCAGACCATTCTGGGAGCATCAGCATGACCGCGTCGTTGTTCGACATGACCGGTAAGGTGGCGCTGATCACCGGTTCCAGCAAGGGGATCGGCCGTGCCATCGCAGAAGAGATGGCGCGCCAGGGTGCGCAGGTGGTGATCTCCTCCCGCAAGGCCGACGCGTGCCAGGCGGTGGCCGATGCCATCAACGAGGAGCTCGAAGGCACCGCTGGGGGAGCTGTGAGTATTCCCGCGCACATCGGCCACAAAGAGGAACTGCAGCGCCTGGTGGATGAGACGCGCGCCCGCCTGGGCAGGATCGACAGCCTCGTGTGCAACGCCGCGGTCAACCCGTATTACGGGCCGATGGCCGGCCTGCCGGATGATGCTTTCGCGAAGATTCTGGACGTGAATATCAAGTCCAATCACTGGCTTGCACAGATGGTGATTCCAGAGATGCGTGAGCGGCGTGACGGCACCATCATCATCGTCTCATCGGTGGGCGGCCTGCGTGGCTCTACCGATCTTGGTGCCTACTGCATCTCCAAAGCGGCGGACGTACAGCTCGTGCGCAACCTGGCGGCGGAGCTCGGGCCGGACAACATCCGTGTCAACGCCATCTCGCCCGGCCTCGTGCGTACGGACTTCGCACGGGCGCTGTGGGAGAATCCGGACATTCTGGAAAAGCGTACATCGGGTGATCCGCTGCGGCGCATCGGCGAGCCACGGGAGATTGCCGGTGCTGCGGTATTTCTGGCCTCGGCGGCTGGCACCTTCACGACGGGCCAGAATTTTGTGATCGATGGGGGCGCGACCAGCGTCTGAAAATTGCGCTTGCCTGCCGGCAGGCGGTTCAATCAAAGGGGGCACAGATGAGCGAAACGAAACAGGCCTGGTGGGCCAAGGCAGTTCTCGTAGGGGGTGTGATCGGCATTGTCTGCCTGGCGCTCGGTGCCTTTGGCTACCGCGGCGGCGTGCTCGGCGTGCAACCTGGGCTGCTGATGACGCTGGTTGCCACCGTGCTCGGGCTGCTGGCCGTGGTGGTCGGTGTCATTGGCCTCATCGTGGTCCTCGCTAAGGGCCGCACAGCAGAACGTGGCAGCCTGGCGGTGGGCGTGGTGCTCGGGGCGTTGATCCTCGGCATGATGGGCCCCTACTTTCTCACCTCCGTGCCGCCGATCCACAACATCACGACCGACACGGCGGATCCGCCGCAGTTCGACAAGATCGTCGCGCTGCGTGGCGAGAACAGCAATCCTTTGGAGTACAACGCCGAGGAGCTGGCGCCGCAGCAGCAGTCGGCGTATCCGGATCTCGCCTCGCTGCAGGTTGCCGAGCCGCCCGCTTCCGTGATTCGTAAGGCGGCAGGCGTGCTCGAATCTTTGGGGATCGAAGTGGTCAACATCGACGAGGCCCGCGGCATCGTCGAAGGCACGGCCACGACACGTTGGTTTGCCTTCAAGGACGACGTGGTGGTGCGCGTGCGCGACACAGGCGAAGGCTCCCTGGTGGATGTTCGCAGCGTTTCCCGCGTGGGCATGAGCGATCTCGGCGTCAATGCCAAACGCATCCGCGCCATCCTTGCAGGTCTCGGTGCCTGATACGGATCAGGGCGTATTGATGCCGTAGTGCCTCGCGGTGGCATCCAGCGCTCGACGCAGACGCTCGATGAGCTGGTCTATTTCTTCATGGGTGCACACCAGTGGTGCAGCGCTGATCATGCTGTCGCGCACCGCACGCACCATCAGGCCGTTCTCAATGGCGTGGCCACGGCAGACGAGCCCTGCCTTGTGCTCCGGTTCCAGACGGCTGCGCGAGGGCTTGTCACGCACGAGTTCGATGGCCGCCAGCATGCCCAGCGTTCGCGCCTCGCCGACGATGGCATGGTCGGCGAGTTCCGCCCATTTCTTCGCCCAGTACGGGCCCAGGTCTTCGCGCACGTGGCGGGGGGTGGAGAGCGCGTGGTATCGCGCGATCGTCGCCACGCCGGCGGCGCAGGCTGCCGGGTGGCCTGAGTACGTGAATCCGTGGCCGAACTCGCCGCCGCGGCTGGTGAGCACGTCCGTGATCTTGTCGCTGATGCCCACACCGCCCAGCGGCTGGTAGCCGTTGGTGACCCCCTTGGCGAAAGTGATCAGGTCCGGATGGGTGCCGAAGGTGTCGCAGCCGAACCACTGGCCGGTGCGGGCGAAGCCGCAGATCACCTCGTCGCTGATCAGGAGCACGTCGCGCTCGTCGAGAATGCGTTGCACGGCAGGCCAGTAGCTTGCCGGCGGAATGATGACGCCGCCTGCGCCCTGCACCGGCTCAGCGATGAAGGCGGCGACGTTGTCTGCGCCCAGCGCATCGATTTTGTCCGCCAGCGACTGCGCCGCAGCCAGGCCTACTTCCTCGGGTGACAGATCGGCATCAGCACCGTACCAGTAGGGTTGCTGCACGTGGTGTACGTAGGGCAGCGGCGTGAACTGCTTGTGCATGTCCGACATGCCACCCAGGCTCGCCGCGGCGATGGTGCTGCCGTGGTAGGCATTCTCGCGGCTGATGATCAGCTTTTTCTGCGGCTTGCCGATGAGGTCGAAGTAGCGGTGCACGATGCGGATGTTGGTGTCGTTGGCCTCGCTGCCCGAGTTGGTGAAGAACACGTGGTTGATGTGGGCCGGCATCACGTCTGTCACGGCACCCGCCATGGCGGCGGCGGCATCGTTCGAGCAGTTGAAGAAGCTGTTGTAGAAGGGCAGGCGTTCGAGCTGTTCGGTGATCGCCTGCACGATCTCGGGCTGGCTGTAGCCGAGGTTGGTGCACCACAGTCCAGACATGCCGTCGAGCAGCTCGTGGCCGTTTTCGTCGTAGATGAAAACGCCCTCACCGCGGGTGTAGAGCGTCCCGCCGGACTGCCGGTAGGCGGCATAGTCGGTAAACGGGTGCAGGTGCCGCTCGCGGTCCAGTTGGTTGAGATCGTTTGTGTGGCTGTTCATCCGTATGGCGCTCGATGTCCGGTTGGGTGGTCTGGTGGCAGTCATGGTGACATCATTGCACCACCCTTGCCTTACCCCATTGGGGGAGGCCTTACCCCATTTGCCGGAGCATCGATGGCGGACGAGCAGGCGTTGCGCGCATTGTTGCGTGATGGTTTCGCGGCGCTGAATGCCGGAGATGTGCAGCGCGCCGGCGATATCTGCAATCGCCTGCTCGGCCTTGCGCCGAAACTGGTGCAGGCGCACTTTCTCGTTGGTCTGGTGGCGCTGGAAGCGAAAGATCGCAAGACCGCCTTCCAGGCATTCGGCTCCGTCACCCAACTGGACCCGGATCACACCGCTGCCTGGGCGCAACTCGCCCGGCTGTTCATGAGCGAAGGTCAGGTCGCTCGGGCGGATGCTGCGCTGGCAGAAGCGGTTGCGCGGCAGCCCACGGACCCGTTGGTGCAGGATCTGATCGGCATGGTCTACTCGCTCATGGGAGAGTACGGGCTCGCCGAGGTGTGGTTCGACAAGGCTTGCCGCGCACGGCCAGAGCACCCGCCCTTTCTCCTGAACCTCGCCACCAACCACACCTACTTCGGGCGCACCGAGGAATCGCTTGCGCTGTACGAACGCATCCTCGCGCTTCAGCCTGACTCACCGCAGGCGCACTGGTCGCTGGCGGCGGCTCGCCGGGCCCAGGATGATGCGCACATTCGTGAGTGCGCGCGTCAGGTGCTGCGTCCTGGCCTGCATCCGCGTGCGCAGGCGTTTTACTACTACGCCATCGGCAAGGAGTGCGAAGACCTGGGCCGCTGGGAAGATGCCTTTGAGGCGTTCTCCCGCGGTGCGGCCGCCCGTCGGCAGACGGTGGAGTTCGATGAGGCGGCAGAGCAGGAGATGTTCGACTTTCTCGAGGCGCGGTTCGATACCGCCTGGCTGTCCAGCCGCGCGCCGGGGGCAGTCGACCCATCGCCAATCTTCGTACTCGGCCAGCCGCGTACCGGCACGACGCTGATCGAGCGGATCATTTCCAGCCATTCGCTGGTATCCAGCGCCGGAGAGCTGCAGCAGTTCAGCCTGGCGATTCGCCGGCTCGGTGGGCACCGCGACGCCAAGCGATTCTCGGCGGGGCTGTTTGCTTCTGCGCTGGAGTTGGCGCCGCGGGAGCTGGGCGCGCTGTATCTGGACTCCACGCGCAGGGTACGGGGCGACACGCCGCACTTCGTCGACAAGCTGCCGCAGAACTACCTCTGTTTGCCCCTGATCCTTGCGGCGCTGCCCAACGCGAAAATCGTGCATCTGACGCGCGACCCCATGGATGCCTGCTTTGCCAGCTTCAAGCAGCTCTTTGCCGATGCTTACCTGCATTCTTACGAGCAGCGGGAGATGGCCCGTCATCACGCACGCTACCGGCAGCTCATGGCGTGCTGGCGGGATCGCTTTGCGGGGCGTTTCCTGGATGTGTCCTACGAAGACACCGCCCGCGATCTCGAGCCCCAGGTGCGGCGCCTGTTGGAGTTCCTCGGCCTGCCTTTCGAGGAGCAGTGCCTGACTTTCTACGCGCAAGACACCGCGGTATCCACCGCGAGCGCCGTGCAGGTGCGCGAGCCTGCGCACACCCGTTCCATCGGCCGCTGGCGCCGCTATGAGGCGCAGCTCGCGCCGATGCGCGATGAGCTGGCAAAATTCGGTGTTTGCTGAGCCTACCCCTTCGGGGTATTCAGCCTCGAATATGATCGGCATAACCTATTGGCGCGTCCGTCCGCATGTCGGCCAGCATGTCGGCGTTTGGATTGTGCGCTTTCTATCGGGACAACGAGGAGAAACGCCACACCATGTCCAAGCTTAAGGCTGGCCTTTTTCAACCTACACCGGTAGCAGCCGCGGTCGCGGCTGCCATAGCATCAGCGGCGCCTGCCGTGTCGGCGCAATCCCAGGTGATCGAGGAAATCGTCGTCACCGCCACCAAGCGCGACGAAAGCGCTCAGGATGTGCCGCTGGCCATCACCGCGCTGTCTGGGGATTTCACCCGCGATGCCAACATCAACGATGTGAAGGACTTGGTGGTGTTCACTCCCGGTGTTTCGGGCAACAGCCAGGACAGCTTCATCGACGCCATCTCGGTGCGTGGTATACGCACCCAGGACTTCGGTGTTGGCGGCGATCCTTCCACGGCGTTTTTCAAGAATGACCTCTACGAGGGGCGCAATGGCTCGGCGGTAACGAGCCTGTACGATATGGAGCGCTCGGAAGTACTGCGCGGGCCGCAGGGCTTTCTGTTCGGCCGCAACTCTATTGGCGGTGCGTTCAGTGTGCACACCAAGAAGGCCGAGATCAGCGACCGCGTTTCCGGCTACGTGGATCTCGACGTGGCGGAGCGTGGCCATGTGGTCATCGAGGGCGCGGTAAACATCCCGGTAAACGACCGGTTTGCCATGCGGCTGGCCGGTTACTCCTCCCAGGAAGATGGCTTTGTCGACAACGCCTTCAACGGCGATGAGCTCATCGAGCACGACAAACAGGCGGTGCGCTGGTCCACGGCGTTCTCCGGTGAGCGCTTTAACCTCGACACGATAGTGGAGTACGAGACGCGTGAGCAGTCAGGTTCCGTTTATCGCGCTATTCAGGAGGGTGCGATCTGGGAAACCTTCGAAGCGGCGCTGGGCAACGTGGATCTGCGCGGAAGCTCGGACGACGCCGACTCCGACCAGAGTGGTGGCGACAACGACGATGCCGACATCCTCACGGTAGGCGTAAAGTGGGAATACGACTTCGACTTCGCCACGCTCACCTCCAACACCGGCTACAAGGACCACGACTACTACTACAACGAGGACTACGACGGCACACCGCTGAACATCAACAACTACGGTCAGG
>JAUILW010000385.1 GCA_030432795.1 Gammaproteobacteria bacterium | reverse complement strand
GACCCGCAAACAGGAAGTAGGCCAGCACCAGCACCCACATGACCACGCCGAATACGTACTTGAGCGTCAAAGGTAGCAGGGTGCTGGACGACCAGAAGGCTTCGATGAACGCCGCTGCAAGCAACATCAGCGCACAGCCCATGACGATCTCAACCCCACGCCCGGCAGCATCGCGAAGTGCCGCACCACGTGGCTGACCGCCAGGAAACAGCAGTGCAGAGCCCAGCATCAGTCCGGCACCACCGCTGAGCACGATCGCCGTAAGCTCCAGGGCGCTGTGCCCCGCAACGAAGGAGAGAAAGGTGTCCTCGAAGCCGAGGCCTATCAGATGCCCTGCAGCGGCGCCGATGTGCAGGCCGTTGAACACCAGCACGAATACGCTCAGCACGCCGAAGATCAGGCCACCCGCGAAGGCCTGGAAGCCGATGGAGATGTTGTTCCAGATATAGAACCCGAACATGGCGAAATCCGAGTCGGCCTCTCGCTCCGGGCCCAGCACCCGCGCCGACGGATCGTACATCGCCTCGAGCTGCGCCACGTCCATTGGCGCCATGACGCTGTACACATATTCCGGGGCGGCTGCGATGGTGATCCAGATGGCGGCAAACGGCAGCCAGAACAACGTCATGGCAACCGCCACGTGACGCCACTCCTGCCGCACCCGTGCAGCAAAACCGCCGCCGAGGAAGCGCAGCACGGCGCGCAGAAAACTCGTGCGGTACACATAGACGACGTTGTGCCCGCGCACCACGAGGTCGTTCAACCTTACGAGCAGGGAACGGCTGTAACCCCGAGCGCGGGCGAGGTTCAGATCGCGGGCAAGCTGTTCGTACTCACGGGCAAATGCCGCCGGGTCTTCGCCCGTCGCCAGTTTGTATCCTTGTTTTACACCATCCAGCCGGGCTGCGAAGCGCTCCCACAACGCAGCTCGGCTACGCTCGAATGCCTGCTGCTTCATTGGCCTTTGAGTCCCATGCCGATGCGCTCTACCTGCACACGCGCCTCCGCAGGCTGGCAATCCAGCGCTGGTGCGAGTATGGCGGCAAGCTCCACCGCGCGCGCATCCGTAAGGCTGGATGCCCGCTCCAGATAGCCGACAAACGCCGCCTGCTCCTCCACTGCCAAAGGGAAGGGCGCCGCGCGCGAGAGCGTGTCCGCCGGTGTCGCGCCGCCAAGTTGCAACTCCGGAACATCGTGCACCACTAACGTCCCAGCCGCCAGATCGCCGAGACGCTGAAAGCGCGCCGTGATCAGCATGCTGACGATGGCACCAGCGTACGCCATTGGCAGGAGGTCTACCGCCAACACCAGATTGCGCACCATCGAGGCCGGCAGGCGGATCGGCGTACCGTTGTCGTGCACGACGCGCAAACCCTGACTGCGTTTGCCTGGTGTGACGCCGTTGTTGAGCACCTCGAAGGCAACTCCGTAGAGCCAGTAGGTCAGAAAAAGAACGACCAGGAAGAAGCCCATGCCGAAATTGCCGGCCAGCCCCGCGACGATATTCGTCACCGCCACCACGCCCCAGCGAATCAGCTCATCCACCAAAAACGCCACACCGCGCGTGACGATCCCGGCCGGATGCAGCTCCACGGCGGTTCCTTCCGGCGTCTCCAGGTGCAGGGACGTGTCCAAGCGTGTGTTAGCGGCCTGCATGCCAGGGATCATGCGTTGCCTGGACCGCCAGCACAAGGAGGTGCGCGCTTGCAGCGGCGGAAGCGCTCAATTCGGCGGTGCAAAAAGCCCCGGCCGTTCGCAGCCGTAGCGCGTCCTCGCCTCGAAAGCGGCAGCGAGGTGGAGCACCGCACGGTCCGCCTGGGGAGCACCAACGATCTGCATGCCCACCGGCAAACCGTCGTTGGTGAAACCGCAAGGCACCGAGATGACCGGCAATCCGGTAACGCTGATGATGCAGCAGATGCTCATCCACTCCAGGTAGTCGGTCATCGCCTGGCCATCGATCGCGTCCACCCACTCCTGGCGCAAATCGAAGGGAGCCACCTGTGTGCTCGGCAGCACCAGGTAGTCGAAACGCTCGAAAAACGCGCAGAACCGCTGGTAGAGCGCCGTCCTCTGCACATCAGCCCTGGCCAGATCCTGCGCCGTCAGGGCGAAGCCCGCCTCCACATTTTCGCGAAGGCTGGGTTTGAGCTCCGCTCCGCGGCGTACCATTGCGCCAAGTGACGCCGCAAACTGGTGCGCCCGCAGCGTGCGAAACACATCCATCGCACCGGTGACGTCGGGATGGGCCTCTTCCAACGCGCAGCCCAACTCGTCGAATGTGCCTACGGCACCTGCGAAAACCCTTTTCACCTCGCCTGCTACCGGCAGCCCTCCGAGGTCAGGCGTGAAGGCCACACGCCTGCCGGTAAGCACTTCAGCAGCGGCGCCGATGTCGAACTCTTCCCGGGGAATGAGCGAAGCCGGGTCACGCGCATCACCGCCCGCCATCACCGACAGCAGCAGCGCGCAATCGCCAACCGAGCGCGCCATGGGACCTTCTACCGACAAACGGCTCTGCCAGGCCATTGGCAGCGGCACGCTCGGCACGCGGCCCATGGAAGGACGCATCCCCACCACGTTGCAGAAGGCCGCGGGATTGCGCAGCGATCCGCCCATGTCGCTACCGTCCGCCAGCGGCACGAGGCCGCACGCAAGTGCCGCTGCTGCACCGCCGCTGCTGCCTCCGGCAGTGCGATCGAGGGCGTAAGGGTTTCTGGTGACACCAAAAAGGTCGTTGAACGTGTGCGATCCCGCACCAAACTCCGGGGTGTTGGTCTTGCCGATGATGATCGCCCCAGCCTGACGGATACGCTCGACAAACAAGGCATCGTACGTCGGTACAGTATCGGCATGCACCGAGCCCATTGTCGTGCGGATACCGCGCGTAGCTGCCAGATCTTTCACCGCGAACGGCAACCCCTCGAGCGGACCGGCACAACCCTGCGACCGCCGCGTATCCGACTGATCGGCCTGTTCGAGCAGCGCCTCGGCAGGCACGCGCGTACACAGTGCGTTGATGGCGGGGTTGAAGCGATCGGCCTGGTCGAGGTACGCGGTCATCAGCGCTCGCGCGGAAATCTCGCCGTGCTCCAGCATACGCAGCAGTTCGCCGGCATCAGCGAAGCACAGCTCGCTGACCGGCGGGAGCGGCGCAAACGCAGTGGTTCGCTGGTTCTTCAGATCAAACGACATACGCGCACTATACCTGTGCGCACTACACCTGTGCGCAGGAACGCAATCGCCAGGTCATAACGAAAAAGGGCCCGATCCTTGGGCCCTTTTTCTTCACTTCCCTGTGCTGGCAGATCTAGCGGGTGCCGTACACCACCATGGTCTTTCCTTTGACCGACACCAGTCCCTGGTCCACCAGGGTTTTCAGCACGCGCCCGACCATCTCACGGGAACATCCCACGATACGGCCGATCTCCTGCCGGGTGATCTTGATCTGCATGCCATCTGGATGCGTCATCGCGTCTGGCTGCTTGGTAAGCTCGAGCAACGTCCGTGCTACCCGGCCCGTGACGTCGAGAAACGCCAGGTCGCTTACTTTTTGTGTGGTGCGCGTGAGGCGATCGGCCATCTGCCGACCCACTGCGTAGAGGAGCTGCGTGTGCTTCTCTGCGAGTTCACGAAACTTGCCGTAGCTGAGTTCTGCCACTTCGCACTCGGTCTTGGCCTTCACCCACGCGGAACGGGGTGCGTCTTCCATGAACAGCGGCATGTCGCCGAAGAAGTCGCCCTTGTTCAGGTAGGACACGATGATCTCGCGACCCGACTCATCCTCCACCAGCACCGTCACCGAGCCTTTGAGGATGTAGTAGATTGAATCGCTCTTATCACCCGCATAGATCAGCGTGCTCT
>JAUILW010000384.1 GCA_030432795.1 Gammaproteobacteria bacterium | reverse complement strand
GACTCGCTGATGCGGCCTTCGAATTCCAGGCCCGCCAACGCTGGCGCCAGGCTCCTCTCAAGCATCAGTTGCTGATTCTCGGCAATGCGTTCGTGAGTCAGTTGCCAGGTGATGGCCACCAGCGCCGTGCAGATTGCCGCGATTGCCGCGAGTGTTACGCCACTCTTGATGACGCTGCTGCTCATGGGGCCTCTCCGTCGTTGGCCGGTTCAAGAGGGTCCTCGTCGCCATCATAGTGTCCTACGATGTGTGGTTGGGTCAGGTAGTCGATGGCCGGTACAGCGACATTCATGATCAGCACAGCGAACGCTACACCGTCGGCGTAGGCGCCCCAGGTGCGGATAGCGTAGATAAGGAAACCGATGCCAAAGCCGTAGATCAGGCGCCCCTTCGGGCTCGTTGCGGCCGATACCGGGTCCGTGGCGATAAAGAACGCGCACAGGAGCGTTGCGCCACTGAACAGGTGAAAGCCTGGCCCGGGATGGCTGCCAGGTTCGACGAGGTACATGATGCCAGCCGGTAGCATCAGGCCGAGTCCGACGCCAACCGGAATCTGCCAGCGGATGATCTTGCGAATCAGCAGCCAGAAACCGCCAACGGCGATGAAATTGCCGATCCATTCCCAACCGCGACCGCCAAAGTCGCCCATGATCGGCAAGGTCTGGATCTCAGCGACGGTACGCGCATTCTTCAGGCCTGACTGCATGGCGTCCAGCGGTGTTGCACGGCTTACGGCGTCAAAAGTCAGGATGTCGGGCAAGCTGCCCGTGAGCGTGTAGCGCAGCGTTTCGAAGATGCTCAGGTACTGGTAGTCGATATCGCCCATGCGCGGTGCGACCCAAAGATTCAGGTGCATGGGAAACGCGACCAGGATGACGACGTAGCCGGCCATCGCCGGGTTGAAAATATTGAACCCCAGGCCGCCGTACAGGTGCTTCGCAACAACGACGGCGAACAGGGCGCCGGTGGCGGTCACCCACCAGGGCGTCAGTGACGGTAGCGCGAAAGCGAGCAGGGCGGCCGTGACGAGCGCGCTGTAGTCACTCAGCGCCAGCGCCGGCTCGCGACCACGTGCGCGCATCATCAGCGCCTCGCCACTTACGCAAAATGCGGCTGCGATGATGAAGTTGAAAATAAAGCCGGGGCCGAAGTACCAGACATGCGCGAGCGCTGCGGGAATCAGCGCTAGCAGGACTTGCAGCATGATCGACGAGACGCTGGCCGTCGGTGCGAGATAGGGTGCTTCGCGGCGCTCGAACTCCATCAGTCGCGATCCTTTTTCTTACGCCGCATGATCTCGGCGATGGCAGCGGGGCCCGCTTTGCGCGCCGCCTGTTTTTGCGCGGCGAGCTGCGCCTCGCGTTCCTGCTGTTCACGTGCAAGTCGTTCGCTACGCGCCTCGAAGCGTTTGCGGGCGCGCTCGGCACGGGCTTTTTCGTCGGCTAACTCGCGGAAGCGGGCTTTGGCTTTGCGAAAGTCAGCGGTCAGGGGGATGTGACTGGGGCAGACCAGGTCGCAGCACCCGCATTCAATACAGTCTGTAAGTCCATAAGATCGCAGGTGTTTTTCATCGTCAGCGCAGGCATACCAGAACAGTTGCTGGGGCAGAAGCTGCACCGGGCAAACGGCGGCGCAGTCGCCGCAGCGGATGCAGGGCTTTTCGGGTCCGGGCGACGGCGTGGCCGACAGGACAAGAATGCAGTTGCTTGCCTTGACGACGGGTACCCGGTCCGTGGTCACCGAGCGGCCGGTCATGGGGCCGCCGATAATCAGTTGTTTCGCAACATCGGTGTAACCGCCCGCGAAAGCCACCATGTCGGCTACCGTGGTGCCGATGCGTGCGCGCACGTTCATGGGTTGCCGTACACCGTCGCCAGTGATGGTCGTAATGCGAGAAATTAGCGGTTCGTGGTTGTTGATCCAGTTATGAATAGCGACGGCAGTGCCCACGTTTTGCACCAGGCAACCGATGTCACTGGGCAAGCCGCCGCTTGGAACTTCGCGGTTCGTTACGAGCTGCACAAGCTGGTCTTCACCACCGGACGGGTAAATGGTGGGTACCTGTTTGAGCACGAGTCGTTCGTCGCCTGCGGCTGTCATGGCATCGGCCAGCGCGTGCAGTGCCTCCGGTTTGTCGCTTTCGACCGCGATAAAGCACACGTCGAGCGAGAGTACGTGCAGCAGAATTTGCGCGCCGCTGATGACTTCGCATGCGTGCTCGCGCATCAGGACGTCATCGCAGCTGATATAGGGTTCGCACTCGACGCCGTTCAGGATCAGGTAGTCAAGTTGGCAGGTCTTCGCCTGCATCAGCTTCTGAGCGGTCGGGAATACGGCGCCACCGAGCCCGACGATACCGCCCTCAAGGATGCGCATGGCCAGTTCCTCGGGGCGCATGGCGGTATACGGAACATCGGCTTCGTCAACGTCCCGCGCCCGGTCCTCACCGTCGGTTTCGATGACTATGCACGGCGCCTTGTCGCCGAGCCGGCGGACGATAGGCCAGGCCTCGATAGCCACGACGGTGCCTGAGGAGGAAGCGTGTACCGGCGCCCCGATCGAGCCCTCGTGTTGGGCAATGAGTTGCCCCTTCAGGACGTGCTCGCCAATACTTACGACCGGATGGGCAGGTTCGCCGACATGCTGAGCCAACGGCAAAATGAGATGCGACGGTAAGGGGACTTCCAGGATTGGCTGTGCGGTCGAGACCTGCTTGTGCGAGTCCAGCCGCAGGCCGCCGTGCAGCTTGCCGAGGTCATAGGTTGGCGCACTCACGCGACTTGCCTCAGGCTGATGCAGTCCACCGGGCAGGGCGCGATACACAGCTCGCAACCCGTGCACTCCGACTCAATCACGGTGTGCATGAAAAGATGAGCGCCGCTGATGGCATCGACAGGGCAGGCATTGCGGCAGTGCATGCAGCCAATACAAAGCGTCTCGTCAATCAGGGCCACCACGCGCCCGACCGGGGCCGGTTGCTCAAGCGGCAGGGCGTCACGACCGAGCAGATCGGCGAGCTTTTGTACTGTGTCCATGCCGCCGGGCGGGCAGAGATTCAATGCCGCCTGTTCATTGACGATGGCCTGGGCGTAGGGGCGGCAGCCCGGATACCCGCACTGGGCACACTGTGTCTGCGGTAGCAGCGCGTTTACTTGTTCGCTGAGATCGTTTTCACCTGGCGGCAGGCGGCGAGCGGCAATACTGAGGACCAGCCCCGCTAGCAACGCGATGGCGGCCAGCGTTAGGACGGCGATCCAGACCGCATCGAGCATGCCTCAGGGCCTCGCCATGCCGGCAAAACCCAGGAAAGCGAGTGACATGATGCCGGCCGTCATCAATGCGATCGCCGTGCCACGAAACGGGGCCGGAATGTCCGCTGCCTGGAGGCGCTCACGAATCGCCGAGAACATCACCAGTACCAGCGCGAATCCGCCGGCCGCGCCCAGACCGAAGAACACGGATTCAACAAAATTATTGGACTGCTGCACATTCAGCAACGCGACACCCAGAACGGCGCAGTTGGTGGCGATCAGCGGTATGAAGATGCCGAGCACCTGGTCGAGCAGCGGGCTCATACGGCGCACCATGATCTCGGTGAACTGCACGCTGGCGGCGATCACGAGGATAAAGCTGACGGTGCGCAGGTATTCGAGCTCCAGCGGCACGAGTACGTAGGTATGCAGCAGGTAGGCGGTGGCCGACGACAGGGTCAGGACGAAGGCGGTTGCCAGCGACATGCCCGCTGCGGCCTCGAGGTTTCTCGAAACGCCCATGAACGGGCACAGGCCCAGGAACCGGGTCAGAACAAAATTGTTGACCAGTATGGTGCCGACGAGGATGACAATGATCTCGCTCATTGCGAGCTATTCT
>JAUILW010000383.1 GCA_030432795.1 Gammaproteobacteria bacterium | reverse complement strand
GTGCTGACCTATGACGACAACACGGGCCGAGGCAAGGCATTCACCTACGGTAACCTCAATGCGGACCAGCGCTCGGTGCTCAGCGCCATCGAAGTGGACTGGCTTCGTGGCGTTCGCAGTAACGAGGAGCCAAACGGCATCCTGCGCTCCCGCCAGGAGGACGAAGGTTTGTTGGGGGACATCGTGCACTCCGCTCCGGTGTTCGTCGGCACCCCGCGCGCGTTCCGACGGGACCAGGCGCCGTATCCCACATCCGGAGGTAACCTGTACTCCGACTTCGTCAGCGACAGCGCTGCTCGACGTCGTATGGTGTACGTCGGCGCCAACGACGGCATGCTGCATGGCTTCGATGCGGGGATCGGCTCTGGCACCGGCACGGGCGACGAGATGATCGCCTTCGTGCCGAACAAGATCATCGACGGTTCCGAGGATTTTGCCAACCGCCTCGATCAGTTCACCTCGCTTGTGTACGCGCACCGGTTTTTCGTCGACCTGACGCCGACGGTGGAAGACGTATTCGTCAAGCCGGACTGGTCGGCGGGTTCCAAGAGTTGGAACACGCTGCTCGTTGGTGGTCTCGGCGCTGGCGGGAAGGGTTATTTCGCCTTGAATGTCACCGATCCGGGTCAGTACGCCACGGTTGCCAGCGCCCGCGACACCGTCCTGTGGGAATTCACGGACGAAGACGACACCTACCCGGTGGATGGCAATGGCGATCCGATTACCGATGGCAATGGTGATCCTCTGCTCTACAACGGCATGCCGGTGAAAGACCTCGGCTATGCGGTCGCGCAACCGCAGGTGGTAATGACCAACCTCAACGATACCGACGGAGAGAAGCACTGGGCGGCGGTATTCGGCAACGGCTATAACTCAACTGCCGGTATCGCCAAGCTATTCGTACTGCTGCTGGATGAAGGCACCAACGGTTGGCAGGATGGTGACTTCCACAAAATCAACACGTTCGTGGGCGTGCAGGGGGCTCCGCATCCCCTGGCAGGCCTGCCCAACGGTATTGGTACCGTGACGGCCGTGGACGCCGACGGCAACGGTACCGCTGATTACGCCTATGGTGGCGATCTCCTGGGTAATCTCTACCGCTTCGACATGACCAGCAGCAACGCGGACAACTGGACCGCGACCAAGCTCTTTCAGGCGCGCCGTTCGGGTGTGTATCAACCCATCACCACTAAGCCGTTCGTGAAGAAGTTCAGCGGTGTGAATCCCGGCGAACCGGACGAAGGCTTTCTGATCGTTTTCGGTACCGGCAGCTGGGTGACGGACGACGACGGCACCAGTACGGAGATTCAGAGCGTGTACGGTATCTGGGACCGCCTGGAAGCTACTCCGGCAACTGCCGGCGCCACGGCGCGCGACACCCGGTTGGTGGAACAGGAGATAACCAACGTTGTCGACGCTTCCGCGAGCTTCGAACGGCAGCGTATCGTCAGCCGCAATCCGGTGGATTATCAGCCGGATGGGTCAGGCGGCACGGCCGGCACCTATGGCTGGTACATGGATCTCGATCCTGTGCGTCCGAGCGTTACCCTGCAGGGCAGCGTCAACAACGATGTGTCGGGTCTTGCGCCGCCCAACCCGCAATACCCGGGTGAGCGTGCTATCCGCCGCATCATCTCGCGAGGCAACACGCTGCTCATCGCCACCGTTATCCCGCGCGACTCGAACACTTGTGCCAAAGCACCACCCGGCGCTCTGTTCCCCATCGACATCGTCACTGGCGGATCACCAAGCCGACCGATTCTGGACCTGAACAACGACGGCGAGATCGATGAGAACGACTTCGTCACGATCAACGGCGTGGACTACGCATCGGGAATCGTCTTCGACGGCGATGACCTCAACGGCACGCTGGTGGATCCATCGATGCTGGTGGGTACAGGCGATCACGACTTCCTGTTCGTCTCCGGTGGCGACGATCAGATTACGTTGCGGCTGGCACCGCCGGAAGATCAGAAAACCGGCAGGTTGTCCTGGCGGCAACTCATCGAGGAGTAGGAGACTGTGATGGCTCAACGAATGAAGGCGACCCTGATCCTGCTGTGGGCCTGTTTTGCTGGCGTCTCGGCGTCGGCGCAGGTAGAGGAGTTTGAGGAGGGAGGTAATACCGAGTACGCGGAACAGGAGTACCAGGGAGTCATCCGCAAGGTCAGCCTGGAAAGCAACGCGATTGAGGTGAGCGGCTGGTACTTCGAAGTGCCAGTCGATGTGCCTGTCACCGTTCGCGGGGGGCCTGGAGCGCTCAGCTTGCTGGCCGAAGGCATGCAGGTGATCGTGCTCTATCGGCTGGTAGATGATGTCCGCGTGGCGCTAGCCATCGATCAGCTGCCAGACAATCAGGAGATGCCGGAGTTTTGACCCAAATAGCCGTCAGCCACACCGCAGGGCGCGGCCGGCGGCGTCTTCCCGTATCCCGTCGCCATCGGTGTCCGGTGCGCTGCGGGCACGGCCTGCGTAGTTGAGAATCAGCATCCTCGCGTGGCGCGGATCGTTGTTGTCTGGGCAATACAGGAAGTTGCCGTTCTGCCAGCGCGTTAGACCGGTACCGCGAAACTGTAGAAAGCTTCTGTTGCGAAAAGATCGCCAACGCACCGTGCCGTGATCGAGCCTTGGCAGGCGGGCGTACAGTGGCTCCGTGGCGTCTCTTTGCCTGTCACCGTCGCGATCGGCAAACACCATGGCGCCTTGATGCCAGCTGTTGTGCCGGCCGCACTGGGATGATTGAGCTTCTGCCGGGCAGAAAATCACGTTTTCCCGGTAGGTGATGGCGGCGCTGCGGGCCAGTGCTACGGCGCCGGCAAATCGGTTGATGGCAGCACTACTGCGTTGGCTTGCCGCCAGATGCTGAAACTCCGGTATGGCAAAGGCAGCCAGCACCGAGGCGATGACCAGGCTCACGAGCAGATCGAACAAGCTGATACCGGCAATGCGCATGCCGACAACCTACTGCTGCGATCGGCGCTGACCTGACGGATATTGCCCACGCCATGTGTGCTATTCCATCTCGAGTTTTTTGAGCTTGTACCGCAGCGCACGAAAGGTAATGCCAAGATCCTTGGCGGCTGCGGTCTTGTTCCAGCGGTTGTCTTCCAGCGCCTGAGTGATCAACCGTCGTTCGATGGCTTCGAGGTGCTCCTCCAGGGACACGCCATTGGGCAGCGTACTCGGTCCTGTTACTTCCTCTTCTGAGGACGGTGTGATTTCCGCAGGCTTGGACTTAGCGCTCAAGCCCAGGTCTTGCGGCTGGATCACGCCGTTCTCGCATAGAGTGAAGGCGCGTTCGAGGATGTTTTCGAGCTCCCGTACGTTGCCAGGAAACTGGTAGGTGGAGAGCGCTGCCGATGCGGCTTCCGACAGTTTCGGTCGCGGTTGGTCGTAGTCTGCGGCCAGTCGGTCGAGGATTCGGGTTGCGAATTCTGGTATGTCCTCGCGCCGCTCGCGCAGGCTCGGCATGTGCAGCTCAATGACGTTCAGGCGGTAGTAGAGGTCCTGGCGAAAGCGGTCTTCGGCCACCTCTTCGGCGAGGTCTTTGTGCGTGGCGCACAGAATGCGCACGTCGATGGTTTTCTCACCGACGCTGCCTACGCGGCGTACAGACTTCTCCTGGATGGCACGCAACAGCTTTACCTGCATGGACAGCGGTAAGTCTGCCACCTCGTCGAGGAACAGGGTGCCTCCTGCGGCTACTTCGAAGAGGCCGGCTTTGTCTGCGATGGCGCCGGTAAACGCGCCCTTCGCGTGGCCGAAAAACTCGCTTTCCATCAGCTCGTTAGGTATGGCGCCGCAGTTGACCGGCACGAATGGTCCGCTGTGTCGTGGCCCTTGTTCGTGGATCAGCCGTGCGGCGACTTCCT
>JAUILW010000382.1 GCA_030432795.1 Gammaproteobacteria bacterium | reverse complement strand
CCGTTCGAGCGCGCGCCGTTCGCAGGCCCAGTGGGCTTCCACGATCTGCTCCGCCGGAAATGTGGAAGTGCCCAGCATGCGGATCTTGCCTGCACGCACCAGATCCGAGAGCACGCCGAGTGTGTCTTCGATGTCTGTGGTCGCATCGGGCCGGTGCGCCTGGTACAGATCTACGTAGTCCGTGTTCAGCCGTTTCAGGCTGGCGTCCACTTCACGGGTAATCCAGCGCCGCGAGCTGCCGCGGTGATTGGGATCGCCGGTCATCGGCAGGCCGAACTTGGTGGCGAGCACCACTTCGTCGCGCACGCCCGCCAGCGCCTTGCCCAGAATGGTTTCCGACTCGCCGTGCGAATACACATCCGACGTATCGAAGTAGTTGATTCCGGCATCCAGTGCCCGGTGCACCATCGCTTTGCATTCGGCCTCATCCTTGTTGCCGAAATAGCCGAACATGCCGGCGCCGAAACAGAATTTGCTCACCGACACGCCACTGCGCCCCAGAACCCGCATCTCCATTCGCCGTCCCCCCGTTGTGTTGTCGCTGCTAAGGTTTGGCCAGCATAAGGCTTATTCGAACCAGCACGGCCATTCTATTCCCACTTGGCGCCGCCCGGGCCCTGGGGGAGATCACGCGATGTTGTGGTTCAGCCTGAACAGGTTGTCCGGATCCCACTTCCGTTTGATCTCCAGCAGCCGGGCGTAGTTCTCGCCATACACCTCATCGAGCCGGTCGCTTTCGTCTTCTCCCAGATAGTTGACGTAGGCGCCAGCGCCGTGGGGTGCGACCGCATCGAAGAACGTCCGCGTCCAGGCGATGTTCGCCGCGTCGTCGGCGGGGCTCTGCCAGCCTGCCCAGATGCCGAGGCTGTATGGCACATCGCGATGGATGAAGGCTGTGGCGCCAGCTTCCACACGGCTCTGTGCACCGCCCAGGGGCTCAATGCCGATGATCGTGTGTTCGCCTGTGAACGTCTTTGTGTGTTCCACGATGGTGTCAAGAAGCGCATCGTCCAGGCCACGCAGATACTGGGACTTCCAGTAGTAGCGGGCGCCATGCGGGTTGCCGGCGTCGAATGCCGTCTGCATGACGGCGTAAGGCATCCCATCCACCACGGCCATCAGCGGTGAACCGTGCTCCGCCAGGGGCGCCATCAAGCGCTTGCCCTCCTCCACGTCGCCAGAATAGACGCCCACCAGCGCCAGCACCGGCTTGCCCGCCTGGTCCGGCAGACCTTCCGGAGCATTCACGATCATGGCATAGCACGCCAGCTCATCCGGTGCGGATGCGTTGAAGCCGCGATAGAAATCCAGAACTTGCCGGGCATCGTCGATGGCGTGAAAGATCGTCGCGGTAGCCACCATGGGGCCAACCTCGTGCAGCTGAAACTCGAGGGAGGTCACCACGCCAAAATTACCGCCACCGCCTCGCAGCGCCCAGAAAAGGTCGGCGTTCTCCGCCTCGGAAGCTCGGACCAGCCGGCCTTCGGCAGTCACCAGGTCCACAGACAGCAGGTTGTCACAGGCGAGGCCGTAGGTCCGTGTGAGGTAGCCGATGCCACCGCCCAATGTCAGACCGGCAACGCCCGTGGTGGAGACCACACCACCCGTGGTGGTGAGCCCGAACGCCTGAGCTTCGTGGTCGAAGGCTCCCCACTTGGCGCCAGCACCCGCCCGCCCCCGGCGCGCGTGCGCATCGATCCAGACGTTATTCATGGGGGAGAGATCGATGACGATGCCGTCGTCGCAGACTGCCTTGCCAGAAACGTTGTGCCCGCCTGCGCGTATCGCCAGCGGCTGATGGTGCTCGCGGGCGAAGTTCACCGTCGCGATCACATCGGCGACGCCCGTGCAGCGCACGATGGCGCCCGGGTGCCTGTCGATCATACCGTTCCAGATGGCCCGTGCCGCATCGTAGCCATCGTCGCCACGCTGCAGAATCTCTCCGCGCACCTGCGCGGCCAGCACGTCCAGATTGATGATGGTCATTCTCGCTGCCTTGCCCCGTCTCGTTGCAGAGTTTAACCATCTTCGGCGACCAGACCGCAACGCAGCACTCTATAATGGTTGGTTTACAGCATCACTCCGGGAGCCCAGTTTTGAGCGACAACCAGGCCAGCGATACACCAGAACAGGCGGAGTTCCGCGCACAGGCACGCGCGTGGCTTGCCGCCAACCACCCAGGCCGGCCGCCCCTGCGCCTGCCCCAGGGCGCGCTTGAAGTAAGCGATCCGGATGCCCTGAAGTGGCTGAGCACCTGGCAGAAAGCCGCGTATGAGGCAGGGCTTGTGGGGTGCGACTACCCCACGGAGGTGGGTGGCGGCGGCCACTCGAATTGCCAGACCATCGCCAACCAGGAGATGTTTGCAGCAAAGACGCCTTATCTGGTCAACGTCATTGGCCTCGGGATGGGCGCACCGACGGTCTTCTTCCACGCCCAGGAGGAGATGAAGCAGCAATGGCTGCCCAAGCTCTTCAGCGGCGAGGAGATCTGGTGCCAGGGTTTCAGCGAGCCGGGGGCCGGTTCCGACCTTGCCAACCAGCAGACATTCGCGGAGCGCGACGGTGACAACTGGATCATCAACGGCCACAAGGTGTGGACTACGCTTGCCCACTTCGCAAGCTGGATGATCCTGCTCTGCCGCACCAGCAAGGACGACAAGTACAACGGCCTGTCGTACTTCGTGGTGCCGATCAAAGACGCCATCGGCCGCGGCGTGACCGTGCGGCCGCTGATCAAGATGACGGGAGAAACCGGCTTCAACGAAGTGCTGTTCGATGGTCTCGTCATCCCCGACAGTTACCGGCTGGACGAGGTCGGCGCCGGTTGGAAAGTGGCCATGACCACGCTCGCCCACGAGCGCAACGCCGGCCAGATGATCACGCCCGCCTCCGGCGGCATGCCGCTGGACGAAGGCAGTGGTGTATCGACCAACGACCCGGCATCGCTGGCGCGCCTCGCCCGCAACCAGCAGCGCGATGGTAAGCGCGCCGCCGACGACGAAGCCCTGCGCGACGAGATCGTCAGGATGTTCATCCGCTCGGAAGCCTTCCGGCAGAACCGCCGCCGCACCCGCGTGCCGGAGCTGCGCGACCATGCGCAGCGCATCCCGCTGCAATCGAAGATGATCGTTACAGAGCTGCAGCAGGACATGGCCGAGCTCGCCTTACGTATCCAGGGCCTCGGCAGCACGCTGTCGTTCACCGACGACAAGGCACCGGACGCAGGCCAGTGGGGCCTGGCCTACATGAACACCTTCGGCATCACCATCGCCGGCGGCACCAACGAGATTCAGCGCAACATTCTCGGCGAGCGCGTGCTCGGCCTTGCCAAGACGAAGTAGGAGGCGACCATGGAACAACCGAAAAATTTCGGCTTCGGCGAAGACGAAGCCATGCTGCGGGATTCCGCGCGCCGTTTCTTCAGCGACAATCTGTCGGCCGACCGCCTGCACGCGCTCGTTGCCGACGAGTTCGACCCGCATCGCGCCAACCAGTGCAAGTGGGATGCGGATCTCTGGAAGCAAGTCACCGAGCTGGGATGGACCGCCGCATGCGTGCCAGAAGCGGAAGGCGGCATCGGCATGCCGCTGGTGGCGGCAGTAGCACTCGCGGAGGAAGCCGGGCGCGCCGGCTTCCCCTCCCCAATGCTCGGCACCTTCAATGCAACCTTCGTGCTGCGCGCCTGCGACAGCGAGGCCGCCCGCGCCGCACTCGGCGCGATTGCCGAAGGCACATCCATGACGCTTGCCGTCACAAACGCACGCGGCAGTCTGAACGCAGGGGACACCGACGTGCAGGTGGACGACAGCGGCCGCCTCACCGGCAGCGCCCACTTCGTGCAGGATGCCCGCAAGGCGGATCGCTATCTGGTGAGCGCACGCG
>JAUILW010000381.1 GCA_030432795.1 Gammaproteobacteria bacterium | reverse complement strand
ACGACGTGCTCAACGACGATGGCCTGCGTTACAACGATGAGTTCGTCAAGCACAAGCTGCTCGACGCCATCGGTGACCTGTACCTGCTGGGCCGTCCGCTGCTGGGTGAGTTCGTTGGCTACATGTCTGGTCATGCGCTCAACAACAAGCTGGCGCGTGCGCTGCTGCGTTGCGAAGACGCCTGGGAGATCGCCACGTTCGCAGACGCCCGTCGTCCCCGTGGTCGTGATCCCATCATGCAGCCCGCTGCTATCGCCATCGCGCAGGGCTGATGCATTTGCCAGTGCGGGTCATCCGCGCTGGCTTTCCTCCCACATCGTATCGAGCATGCCGCGGATCGCTGCTGCGGCTTCGGCCTGGGGCATGAGTCCCTGACGTTCGAGTTCGCCGGCCATCTGAGCGATGGACCGCTTACCGTCGATCAATGACATCACGAAG
Organism: Gammaproteobacteria bacterium; assembly: GCA_030432795.1. Taxonomy (GTDB): domain Bacteria; phylum Pseudomonadota; class Gammaproteobacteria; order Pseudomonadales; family Azotimanducaceae; genus SYFY01. The sequence goes on along the minus strand of JAUILW010000381.1, from coordinate 3,455 downwards.
GCGTGAATGCGAGTTGCAGCCGCTTGCGTCTGGAAGCTGTCCTGTAGCGGTACGGGCTGCTTGCCTTCGGTCAGCCAGTCGGGTCGGTGCGCAAAGCTCGGCCGCGCTACCTCACCGCACTTGCGCGCCTGCCAGGTCACCACCTCTTCCATGCGTCGTTGGCGGCTATGGGGCGATGCCAGGTAGGGGACTTCGTCGGTACGACAATCGTCCAGCGTGAAGCCGCTGGCGTCCAGCGTCTCGCGTGCTTCTTCGAGGCTCAGGTTCTCCTCCGCGGCGGCGCGCTGATAAGCGAGAGAACCCTGATTGATCCACACGCCGCCGGGCGCCAGCAGCGCGTTGATGGTAGCTGCGAGCGTATGCAGCGGTGCGTCGACAACGTCCACCAGCCAGTGGGTCACCACGCGATCGAAGCTTGCGTCATCAAACGGCGGTCTGAGGGCGTCGGCCCACAGGAAGGTGAGGTTCGTTCGGCTCGGCCGCGCCTGCAGCGTGTGTGTAACAGCGGTATCTGCTAAAGAACGCGGGCTCACAGGAAACTCGACGAACGGCAGGTCAGCACCGCCGTTCATGCGCGCAGCCAGCAATATGAGCAGCGGGTTGCTGTCCACAGCCAGCACTTCCCGAGCGGCGCCCGCAAGGTCGTAGCTCAGCCGACCAGCGCCACTGCCGAGCACCAGGACCTTGCCTGCTTGCTGGCCCAGCAACTGCAGGGCACGTGCTGACTCTTCATCGCCCCATACCCAGTCACGGCAGATGTTGGTGGCGTAGCTGGTGGGCGCGTGATGCGAGGGTAGCTTCGTTTTCAGGCCGAGGAGGGTCTCCCGCGCACCGCCGCGATCGTCGCCGAGCAGCGGCGCGAGCAATTGCTCAACGCTGGAGCGCTGGGTTGCCAGCCCTTCGGCGAGCCGGTCCAGTCGTTCCCGGGTAGCTCCTGATGCGGGGGAGGAGCGTGCCGACTGCTCTGCATGCCACATGCGCTGGCGCTCCAGGCGCCAACGGTTGCGCCAGTCGGAAACGGCAGCATCGGGGTCGGCGAAGCCGCAAGGTATGCCGCCGATCATCCGTATCGATGAGTTCATGCTCGAACTATAGTGCCGGCGCACCAACCTGAGAAACCGACGGGTTCCTTTTGAAAACATACATACAATGATGTATGTTTCTCGCCATGAGCCACACTAGACCGGAAACAACCAGCGGCGCGCACAACCTCAACGACGTGCGCAGCGCCAATACCCAGGCAAAACTCATCAGTGCAACCGTCCGGTGCCTGATCGATCTTGGCTACAGCCGCACGAGTGGTGTCGAGATCTGCCGACGGGCGCAAGTCACCCGTGGTGCGCTGAATCACCACTACACGAGTCTGGCGGAGTTGTACGTAGCCACGTTGGCCCACGTGTATGGGCAGCTTCGTGCGCGGATGATCGATCAGGGTGAGGATGAGGCTGAAGATGCCGGCGCGCTCGAGTCATGGACGCGCAAGGCTTATCAGGTAGCCATCAGGCCCGAGTTCAAGGTCGTTCTCGAGTTGTGGCTTGCGTCCCGTAACGACCCGGAGTTTGGCGAGGCGATCGCCACGGCGATACGTGACGAGTCAGGTGCTTTCGCACCCGCTGAGATCCTTGCGCCTGGCGCGGGTCCGGCGCATCGCAATGTCGCCACGACGTATCGCGTCATTCAGGAGACGCTGATCGGGCTTGGCGTTGGGCGGATTGTCAACGGCAGCGATGCAGTCGAACACGAAGCGGACGTGCTGAGCGTGCTTGTCTCGCTGGCGCGCGCTGCCGATACGAGAGGATGAAGGAATGACCACGAACCGATACAGCGTCTGCACGATTTGCGATATTGGCTGTCAGTTGCGCAGCGAGGCAGAAAACGGAAAGCTCGTGCGTGTACGTGGCCACGACAATCCGGTACTGGCGCGAAATGTCTGCTACAAGGGCATTGCGGCGCCAGAGATTCACAATCATCCCGACCGGTTGACCAAGCCCCTCAAGCGGGTGGGGGAGCGAGGCGCGGATGCGTGGGAGGAGATTTCCTACGAGCAGGCGATGGATGAAATTGCGCAGCGTTTGAAAGTAGTCGTTGATCGCTACGGTCCTGAGTCCCTGGCCGTGTCGACCTCCGGTTGGAACACCCAGACAACGCATGGTCTCGATCGCCGCTTCATGAATGCCCTGGGATCACCGAACTTCATCAGCGGTGTGTCGCTTTGTGCTGGAAACACGGCGGCGGTCAACAAGATGACCTACGGCTGGTTCCCGTTTCCGGACATCGCCAATACCAAGTGTATTGTGTTGCTTGGCCACAACCCGAGAAAGCATAGCTGGACGCCGATCTACAACATGATCAACGCCGCGCGGGCAAACGGCGCAACGTTGATCGTTCTTGACCCCCGAATATCCGAACAGGCTGAGCAGGCAGACCTGCATCTACGGTTGAAGGCGGGCACGGATGCGGCGATGTGTCTCGGGTGGCTCAACGTCATCCTCAATGAGCATCTGTATGACGCGAAATTCGTTGCCGAGCATACGATTGGCTTCGAGGCGCTGGTGGAGCGCGCAAAAGAATACCCGCTGGAGCGAGTGGCTGAGATCACCGGTGTGGAGCCACAGCTCATTGCGCAAGCGGCAAGAATGTACGCCACCGCCCAGAGTGCGGTGATCCCCTGGACGCCGATCACCGATATGCAGATCTCATCCACGTCGGCCATTCGCCTGCAGAGCATCCTCAGAGCGATCACCGGCAACCTGGACATCCCCGGGGGTGAAATTCTTGGCGGCTTCGATCCGAGCTATCTCCCGGAATCAGCGATCTCCAATCATCACATGCTCTCCCAGGCGCAACGCGACAAGCAGTTGGGGTCGGATCTTCATCCAGCGTATACCTACCGGGCGCAGGACATGCTGTGTGATGCGACGGAGCGTGTGTACGGATACCGCTATGCGGACATTGTGATGGGTTGTTACATGGCCAATCCCAGCGCGACGTTTCGTGCCATGGCGACCGAAAGACCCTATCCGGTCAAAGCGTTCTTCACGCTGGGAAACAACACGCTGCTCAGCTATCCGAATCAGCATCAGATTCTCAAAGCGCTGCTCAATCAGGATCTGATCGTGGCGCATGAGATATTCATGACACCGACGGCGATGCTTGCCGATTACGTTCTGCCGGGAGATGTTTTCAGCGAGCGTAACCACATAGCCGATACCTGGAACTGGCGCCTTGGCTTAGCGCTTTCGCAGAAGGTGGTTGAGCCGCCGCCTGAGGCCTCCAGCACGTTTCAATTCTGGCGTGATCTGGCACACCGATTTGGTTTTGAGGCTTTGTTCCCCTGGGCAACGCTGGAAGACATGCTCGACTATCGGCTTGCGCCTGCGGGCACCAGTTTTTCGGAGTTTGCGTCAGAACAGTACATGCGTATCCCCCAGCCTCAGTATCGCAAGTATCGCAAG
>JAUILW010000380.1 GCA_030432795.1 Gammaproteobacteria bacterium | reverse complement strand
GATGCTGTCTGGATGAGACCGTTGTCGGACGAACCCTGAACCGTGAGCGCCGTGACAAGGCCATCCACCAGGATGCTTGCCGGGCTGACATCGTAGTCGCCGAACACGAAGTTGATGTAGTGGTCAACGCCGTAGTCGATGTCGCCAAACGTGGGCGGCGTGAACTCGAAGACAAACTGCGCCCCGTGCGCGGATCCCGCGCCAACGATGGAATGATCCGTCCACTGCTCACCAAGCAGCCCCAGACTTTCTTCTGAACTGCGCTGATCGAAGTCATCGCCGTTATTAACAGCCACCCGGCCATTGCGATTCCAGTCCGGCAGATACTCGCCGGCTTCCAGAAGCCCGTTGCCATCGGTATCCGCCGGTTCACCCAGGGTATTGACCAGTCCCGCCGGATTGATGCCAAAGCCATCAACATCTCCGACGAGCTGAGTGACCGTATGCCCTGTGCTCGCCAGCGCCATGCCGAATGCCACAGCCAGCGTCCTGAAAAGATATCGATTCCTGATAAACATATGCATTCCCTTCTGATTGGTGCTCAGGGGAAGTTAGGCAAAGCGCGGGCGCGCCACATCGTCAAAATTGATGAGAATGTGCATCGTAGCCGTCGCGGCTGCTGCTTTCGGGCTTCATGACTCCCTTCGAAGGCATGTCACGGGCAGCACAGCTGGCAGAGCTTTCTCCGCTGTCGCACTTTCTGCGCATCGTGCGCGGCATCGTTTTCGCGCGATGCGAATCTCTGGGTCATGCGCGACGAGTTGTGGCCACTCGCGGCGTTCTTCGCCGTGGTGATGGCGTTTGCCACACTCCGGTTTCGCAAACGGCTGGACCAGCCCACCAAGCCATCGCGATGTCTGCCGCCTTCAAATCTCCGGCTCCAGCACGAGCACCGGCCGGACATCCTCCGGCTCGGGTTGACGCAGGCGAAAGCCGGGAGGTGGTGCACGTGTTACTCGTTCCTCAGCTTCCGGCAGACGTTCCGCTTCGTCGACGGCTGCCTGCCAACGGCCCGCCTGCAGGCTCTGCGGATCGATGCGCACGGACACCGACACCTGCACGCGCTGCTCACCGGCATCTGCGATGGGCGCCATGCCGAGCAGCAAGGCAAACCCTCGCAGGAAGGCGTGGTGGAGGTACCTCATCATGGTGATCCCGGCGGCGCGTTTTCACGCAATCACTTCAAGTGTAGGAAACCAGTCCTATTCCGCCCGCCGGCAGGTCAAATCGCCGAGATCAAGGTAGGCCTCGTCGCCCGGCTCGAGGTCGGGCAGTGTGACATAGCACGCTTCGGAATCCGCTTGCTCTATGCGCAGCGCGCTACCACTGGAGCGCAGCGGCAGGTCCATGACGAAGTAACCGTCATCGCCCGTGAGGTAGGCGTCCTCAGCGTCGGTGACGATGCGCCCGCGCAACGGCTGCAGCGCAGCGTCCACCAGCCGGCCGAACACCGTGACCACGCGGAACAGTTCCGGCTGAATGACCACCAAGTTGCCGGGGAACGGCAGCACGTTCACGCGGCTGTTGTCGTAACCGATGCTGGAACCGCGCTCCGGTCTGAAGGCAACGCGATGGCTGTGGAATGTCGTAAGCGGCTGGAAGGTGACCGATCGCGGCACCAGCGCACGACGCTGCCCACCAACCGCCGAAGTAAGGCGCACCTGCTCATCCACCCCACGCGTGTCCAGCACCACCCCGCCCCTGGCCTGCCGCTCTGCCGACCAGGCGAGCCCTGCTGAAGACACGGCCAGCAGACTGTGCACGGCCCCGGAGTAGCTGAACACATCACCGTCACCGCGCTCATAGCGGAGCTGTCCTTCCGCATCCACAGCGTCGCTGCGCCGACGACCGTCAAGGCCGATCTGTCTGCGCTCGTCGCTGTCGATGCCGGCGCGCGCTGTCAGCGACCAGGGTGAGGCAGCGCGGCGATCAGACCACCAGGTACTCTGCAGACCGGCAGAGGTGTAAGCATCGCGTGCCGCGCTTGCGGCAAAGGGCTGGTTGCGGCTGAACTGAGCGCTGATTGCCTGACGCGCAGAGCGGGCGCCAAGATGCAGGCGCATCTGCAGGCTGCGCTCGCCTTCGCTGTGCTGCCACGACAGGCTGATGCGCCCCCGGCTGCCAAACCACCTGACAGCGCGAGACCAGTTGAGTCCCCATGCAACGCTGTCTGACCTGTGGTCTGCGCTGCGCGTACGCGCATGCAGATTCAGCGTGCCGGCGTTACCCGGCAGCGCGCCGCTGAGACCCACATTCAACTCGGTGAATCGTTCCGTGCGGGAGCGAAAGGCCGCAGCAAACCGGTCGATGTCACTGTGCCGCAGGCTGCTGTTGAAGGTCACACCGGCCCAGCTACCGCTGATGCGTGCCGCGAGTGAATAGCCACCGCGCGCGGTAGCGAGCGCAGACAACCGCACGCTGCGCGTATCGGTTTGTCGTTCGCTGAGCAGTTCGACGAATGCCAGGTCATCGAACGTGCCCAGGCGACCACCCAGCAGCAGTCCGGAGGCGGATGAACGGGCGACCTGAAACGATGCATAAGGCAGACGGCTTTCCGCGAAACGGCCACTCGGCGCGTGCGCATCTCGGGTAAGACCTGCCTGCAGGGAAACGCTGAGCCACCCCGCCGGCAGCCGCGCCTGCGGGCGAAAAAAGAAGCGGTTTTCCTGCCGGGTGCCGCCGCTTGCGTCACGAATGAGCAGCGTAATGTCGTACGAACCACCGGGGAATCGCCGGGTGGGAATGTTGACAGCGCCCGCTGGGTAGGACCGCGAAAATAGCAACTCCTCGCCGCGCAATACGTCCACCTGGCTGTCCTCGCCGAGAAACACAACCAGCGGTGGATCTTCGCCTCTCTGGCCCGCTGGCAGCGTATGCGTGGTGGTGCCCCACTCCGTGCCAACCACGTCGATCTGTGCAAAGTGGTCCGACGCATCTGCCTGCAGCAGCCCTGCTGCCCATCGGTAGCGACCAAAGTAGCGCTGTACACCAGCGCGGCGCGCGAAGAACCGACCCGTACTGAGCGCGACCCCGTCCCCAAACACGCTACTGGCGCCGCGGCCTGCTACGAGATCCACCGCCAATGATGCGCGCTGGCTGTCGTCATCCGCGCCCTGCCTGCCGGAACCCCGAAGGGAGAACGAGGAGAGCAATCCCGGACTTTCCGCGTGGCTCGGTCGCAGGGGCTCGGGCGGTGTTCGAAAGCGTGCCGACAGGTAGAGCGACAGACGCGGTACGTGTGGCTCGTAGACGGCCGCCAGTCTGCCCGGTTGAATCTCGCAACTGGCGGCGGCGTCACCCACGCACACGGTTCCCGGACGGCCGAGCCACGTGACCAGTTCGGCGGCTCGGCGCAGTCGTGGGATCAAACTCGTCAGTTGCTGGCTTTCCTCAAAGCGCAGGCGCTCCTGCTCGTGGTAGACGATCACATCGCCGACGCGCTCGCCGTCCGCCCAGAGCTCCGCGTACGCAGCGCCGGTGTCTGTGACGGCCCCGCGCGGAACAGGGTCCACCATATCGGCAAATCCTTCCGGCACGCCGCTGCGAATACCTGCCTGCGCTGAACCCACAGCCAGAACAACAAACCAGCCTGCGAAAGACAGGAGGTGCATGCGGTACTGCCGGAATCCGCTCATGCCCTGCACCTTCGCTCAGAAGGCGAGATCCATCGATTCATCGCCCCAGATCATGTGAAACGTCACCTCGCCATCCGGCATCGGCAGCGCCACCGTCTTGCTCTGCCCGGCCAGCACGCGTATCGGATCCAGCCGCTCGCAGCGACCGCGCCCGTCGCACTGCCGGCCGCGCACGAGACGCGCCAGCGTGTCGCCGGAGTTGCGAAGCGTCAGCTCACCCTGGCGGCGGACACCGTCGAGCACCGGTCGGGCGCCTTC
>JAUILW010000379.1 GCA_030432795.1 Gammaproteobacteria bacterium | reverse complement strand
CGGAGGATCTCGACTCTTCGGTTGAAGCGGTGTTGGCGGACCTCGGCGGCCTCATCGCCGGCCTGCGCGGCGCGCAGATACTAGGCCAGCGGCTGAACGCGTACGCCGAGCAGGCGCCGAATCCGGATAGTCGGGTAACACTCCTCGACGAGCGCGATGCCTTCGGCCGGCAACGCTTGCAGGTTGACTGGCGCCTGACCGACCAGGATTTCCACTCCATTCGATCCGCAACGTTAGCCATGGCAGAGTGGCTTGGCCAGCATGGTATAGGCCGCCTGCAGATCGCCGATTGGCTCGCCCCCGAAACGCCCTCCTGGCCAGAACACATCTGGGGCGGCTGTCATCACATGGGCACCACGCGTATGTCCAACGATGCACGAAGCGGTGTAGTGGACGCTGATCAGCGGGTGCACGGATTGGTTAATCTGTTCGTCGCAGGGTCTTCGGTGTTTCCCACGGGTGGTTACGTTCCGCCCACACTGACCATTGTTGCGTTGTCGCTGCGGTTGGCTGATCACTTGAAGGAGGTGCTCGCATGAGGTGTTCGGTAGGGCTGGTGCTGCTGTTACTGCTCGCAGGTTGCGAGCCGGATCGACACACTGCCGAGGTTCTGCGCTTACCATTCGACAGTCCGCCTTATCTCGCTGACGCCTCCGGCAACCAACACACAGTGCAAGCAGCGCAAGTCTCGCCGTCTGAGGGGCTGCACGGCGGTGCACTCAGTATGGGAGGGGGCCGCGACGGCGTGATTGAAATACCGATGTCGGAGCGCCTGCGGCAAACGGGCCAGGCGGTAACAGTCTCGCTGTGGGCATACCGTCAGGTGGAGGGCAATGTGGCTCTGGTCGCGCATCGGTATCCGTCGCTGTTTCTCGGTTTTCACGGGCCGCAGTTCAAATGGCAACTCGCATTTGCCGGGGGAGGACGGGCGGCCTGCTACGCCGATAAACGCCATGTGGCTGAGCAGGATCGCTGGTACCACATCGCCGCGACATTCAACGGCTACGTTGCAAGGCTGTATGTGGACGGTGAGGAGATCTGTTCGGATTGGACCCGCGGGGGTGAGATCGATATGCGCGCTGAGCCGTTTACCGTGGGTGCCTACTACGATGAGGCGGGTGAGGCCATTGATCTGCTGCGGGGAAAGGTGGATGAGGTGATGATCTTTGACCAGGCGTTGTCGGCGAGGCAGATTCGGGCGATGGCGGGGGAGGAGTAGGGGGAGGAGAGAAGTCGTTGCCGGCGTTGATGCTGTGGTGGGATTCGAAGGAATTGTTTGGCGCGCCCGGTGCGATTGGCTCGGGCCATCCTGGCCCTCGGTCGGAGCTGGCGCTCCGACTGACGCCTGTGGCGTCACCTCAAAACGGCAGTCCTGCCGTTTTGTCGAACGTCATTCGAATCGGGAAGGGAATCGTCGTTGCGGGCTTTGATGCTGTCGTGGCATTCGACGGGATCGTTTGGCGCGCCCGGTGCGATTCGAACGCACGACCTTTGGCTCCGGAGGCCAACGCTCTATCCAGCTGAGCTACGGGCGCGGGGATGGCGATTGTACCGGTGGGAACGGTTGGTTGGTATGGGTTACGCGCGGCGGCCCGCTTCAACCGCCGATAATGGCGCCCACGTACACCCAGTGTCCGCGGATGCGTGTGAACTCGCTGCGCTCCTCCAGGCGATGCCCTTTTCCATGCAACTTGTAGCGCGCAACGAACGACACCTCGCCGGCATCGTCCGTCTCGCCACCGGCCTCAGTACTGCGAACCGTCAGGCCGAGCCAGCGCTGCTCAGGGGAGAGGGAGAGGTCTCTCGGCGCGGTGGCGGGGTGCCAGGTGCGCAACAGGTAGTCTGCATTCTGCAAGGCGTAGGCGGTGTAACGGGAGCGCATGAGCGCTTCAGCCGTCGGCGCAGCTGACTCGCCGGATACGTACGGCGCGCAACAGGCACTAAACGGACGGCCGGAATCGCAGGGGCAGGTGTCGTTCTTTGCGCTCATAGTGTGCCTTTGAGGGTTGCCTGCCAGGGGCCCGTTACCGTTTCCGCTTCGGCGTCGCCAGGCCATGGCGGCAGGGTGGTGATGTGGATACGCAGAGTCTCATCAGCATCGGCGCGAAACTGAAACCCGCGGCCGGTCTCGATACGGGCGCTCACACCGGCTGCCAGCCGGATGTTGCCTGTGCCTTCCAGCCACAACTCGCCCGTACCTGCCACCACGTACCAGAGCTCTTCCACAGAGCGATGGCGTACCGCTTTGGAAACCGCGCTGGCCGGCAGTGAGCACAGGCACTGGCTGGCAAACGCTGTACGCTGCAACAGCTCCACCGAGGAGCCGTCAGGGGCGGTTTCGATTGTGCGGGTTACGGACATGGGCGCATTGGGTGGCCTGCCTGGCAGGCCACCCCAGGATGATCATCGCGCGATGTTGATGATCTTGAGCTGCGTGAACTCCTTGAGACCTTCGTGGCCCAGCTCAGAGCCGATACCAGACTGCTTCGAGCCACCGAAGGGGATGCTCGGGTCGAGGGCCGCGTGCGCGTTGATGGCGATGGAGCCAGCGTCCATCTTGTTGGCCAGCGCATACGCGCGGTCGATGTTGGACGACCACACCGAGCCGGTAAGGCCCCATTCGGTGTCGTTTGCCCGTCGCAGCGCGTCGTCCTCGTCGGTGAACTTGATCACCGGCAGGATAGGCCCGAACTGCTCTTCGTCGACGATGCGTGAGCCTTCGGCCACGTCGCGTACGATGGTGGGGCGGATGAAGTAGCCCGGTTGGTCCGGCACTTCACCACCGGCAACGACGGTGCCCTTCTGGCGTGCTTCGTCGAGTATCTCTTTCACTTTGTCGTACTGCATCTTGTTCTGCAGCGGTCCGAGGGCGGTGCCCTGCTGCAGGCCGTCGCCGATCACCGTGTTGTTGGCGATCGCCGCCAGTTCGTCCACCACCTCGTCATACACAGACTCATGCACATACAGACGCTTGAGCGCGGCGCATACCTGGCCGGAGTTCCAGAAGGCGCCCTGGAAGAGTTTCGGGGCGATCTCTTTCGGGTTCACGTCATCGAGCACGATACCGGCGTCGTTGCCGCCGAGCTCCAGGGTGATGCGCTTGAGCAGGGAGGCGGCACCCTCCATGACTTTCTTGCCGGTGGCGGTGGAGCCGGTGAACGACACCTTGCGCACATCCGGGTGGCGGGTGAGTGCGCCGCCGAGGTCGTTGGCATCGGCGACGATGTTGACCACACCGGCCGGTACGACCTCACGAATCAACTCGCCCATGCGCAGCGTCGCGATCGGCGTGGTTGGCGCAGGTTTGACGACCACCGTGTTGCCGGCGATCAGTGCCGACGGCAGCTTGAAGCCGAGCAGCAGGAGGGGAAAGTTCCACGGCAGGATGGCGCCCACCACGCCCAGCGGCTTGCGGTGCGCTTCCACGCGACGATGTTCGCTGTCGTCCAGCACCTCGACGTCGAGGCTCAAGGTGGTGAAGTAGCGGAAGAAGGCGGCGGTGCCGTGTACCTCGCCGGTGGCGTCGGCCAGCGGTTTGCCCTGCTCCTGCACCAGAAGTTGCGCCAGCTCCGCTGCATTCGCCTCGATGACGTCGGCCATGGCGAGCACCACTTGCTTGCGTTCGTCGATCGAGGTCTCACTCCACGACGTGAACGCTGCCTTGGCGGCGGCTACCGCATCGTTGAGCTGCGCTTCGGATCCTCGTGAGCAGGTGGCAAACACCTGTTCGGTGGCGGGATTGATGACGTCGAGCGTGGCGTCTCCCTCAACGAGATTGCCATTGATGAGCAATGGGTAGGCCATGTGAGTACTCCTGGGTTGGTGAGGCCGGATCGGCGATTCTATGTGAACGGTCAGGGTGCGTCAGCCGATATCCGCAAGCCCTCCGAAGCGTGC
>JAUILW010000378.1 GCA_030432795.1 Gammaproteobacteria bacterium | reverse complement strand
TGAGCAGCGACAGTGCCTGGGGATAGTCGGCAGCACGAAACCGCTCCACAGCCAGCAGTTCGAGTACCGTTGCGTTTCCGGGGTTGGCTTCCAGCAGCCGCTCGGCGATCTTCACGGACAGGCCGTCCAGACGGCCGTTTGCTGCCATGTAGCGGGCCTGCAGCCAGTACATGTCGATGGAGGGGTCGTTACCCTGAATGGCGTTGGCCTGGGAAAAGGCTTCCGCCGCCGCGCTGTAGTCGGAAGACTGCAGACCGACCAGGCCCTTCAGATACCAGCTCTGCGCGTCCTGCGGCCGGGCGCGAAGCCGCGCAGCCAGGCGATCAGCCCAGAGCGCCAGTTCGTCCGCCTCGAGTTCACCATGCAGCACCGCCTGCACACCGACCAGCCCTCCCGCCGTCGGGTCACCAATGCGCCAATACACGACGCCCGACAGCAGCACCGCAACGAGCGCCGCGGCCATGGACCAGGTGGCCGCAGCTTTGCGGCTGTCGCCGCCCTGGGTGTCGTCCACCCAGTCATCCAGCAGCGCGGCATCGAGGTCTTCACGAAGCTCAGCCGCCGCGCCGGCATCGGCCACTTCTGCCTCGAGCTCATCCCTGCGCGCTCGGTACAGCGCCAGCAGCGCAGCCTGGCGATCATCCACCAACGCCTCCCTGCCCCGCCACACGGCAAAGGCGAAGGCCAGAACGGCCAGCAGCACACACGCGACAATGAACATCACTTCGTACTGCCATCCAACTTGGATTGTTCGATAAGCGCTTCGGCACGCGCCCGCTCTGGTTCGCTCAGCGGGATGGGGCGGCGGCGCACCAGGCGCAACACAACCCACCCGGCGAGCAACGCAGCGATGACCGGGGCAAGCCACAACAGCCACGTACCCGGCCGGAACGGCGGATCGTACAGCACGAAGTCTCCGTACCGTGCGACCAGAAACTCGCGCACTTCATCGTCGCTCTTGCCTTCCGTCACCACGAGCCGATACACCGTACCGCGCAGGTCTTTCGCGATAGGCGCGTCCGACCCGGACAGGTTGGTGTTCTGACATTTCGGGCAGCGAATCTCGTCGATGAGGCCCTGGTAGCGCACCCGCAGCTCATCGCTGGGGAAATTGAATGTTTCCACGGTAGATGCCGCGTGAGAAACACCCACCAGAAGCAGTGCAAGGGCGAGGCTACGCCACATCATCCGCGAATCTCCTGCAGGCGGGGCAATATCTCCTCGCGCCAGATCCGCTCGTTCACCTCGCCCACGCGCTTGTAGACTATTTCGCCCTCAGCGTTCAGAAGAAAGCTCTCCGGCGCTCCGTAGACGCCGAGTTCGATACCAATCTGGCCGTCACCATCATAGAGGTTGAAACTGTAGGGATCGCCATACAGAGCAAGCCAGCGCAACGCGCTGTCGCGATCGTCTTTGTAGTTCACGCCGACGATCTCGAGCGACGATTCCTGCTGAATGCGCAACAGCATCTCGTGCTCCGCCTTACAGGTGGGACACCAAGTCGCCCAGACGTTGACGAGCACCGGGCGCCCAAGCAACGACTCCCGGTTGCGCACCTGCTCGGGTTGCTTGAGCAGCGGCGCCTGAAACTCGGGAAAGGGTTTGCCGATCAATGGAGAGGGCAGCACCTGGCGATCGCCCAGATGAAAACCGGCGTAGCCGATCCCGACGATCAGCACGAAGATGCCGAGCGGAACGAAGAAACTTGCCCGGCTCACACGCTGGACTCCGCCCCGCGCAAATCATTGGTACCTGGCGTTGTCTCCCTCTCCGCGCGACGCAGCCGGTAGCGCCGGTCCATCACCGCCAGCAGCCCACCGAGTGCCATCAGCAGAGAGCCGAGCCAGATCCAGCGCACGAACGGCTTTGAATGCAGGCGCACCGCCCAGCTACCGTCGCCGATGGGGTCGCCGAGAGAAATGTAGAAGTCGGCAAAGAAACCGGCGTCGATGGCCGCTTCCGTCATAACCATGTCGCGCGCCGGGTAATGTCGCTTCTCCGGCCTGAGCACGAGGGTACGATCCTCCGAGCGGAGCTCGAAACGTGCCTGATCTGCCTTGTAGTTCGGCCCATCGACACCCTGCATACCATCAAAGCGTACGCTCCAGCCGCCGTGTTCCACCGTTTGCCCGCTGCGCATGGCCAGATCGCGCTCTTCGGTCAGCGCCACCGTCAGGGCCACCCCCGTGAGTGCCACAGCAAACCCAATGTGCGCCGTGAGCATGCCCAGGTAAGCGACTCCGGGCCGTGTGCCGGCGCGCAGACGCAGCAGCAGATCCTGCAGGTGGCTGGCAACCACCCACCCCGCGAGGCCAACGGCCACCACGGACTGCCAGGGCAACGCCTTCTCAACCACCAGGGGCACGAGCACACCGGCAATGAGCGCGACCACCGTGGACGCGGTCAGCCGCTGCACAATGCGCGGCAGGCGGGTGCGCTTCCAGTTGAGCGGCGGTGACACCGCCAGCACCGCTGCCAGCACCAGCATCAGCGGAACAAAAGTGATGTCGAAATAAGGTTTGCCCACACTCAGCTTGCCGCCGGTGACGGCCTCGTAGGCGAGCGGGTACAACGTTCCGATCAGCACCGCGGTAAGTGCGACGGAGAAAATGACGTTGTTGAGCAGCACGAAGAAATCGCGGCTGGTGAAGTCGAACGTCGCGCGGCTCTTCAGCTGCCAGGCACGCGCGGCGTAGAGCAGCAACGAGCCACCGACGACGATGCAGAGAAATATGAGGATGAACAGCCCACGCTCGGGGTCCACCGCAAAGGCATGCACAGACGTCAGTACGCCGGATCGCACGATGAAAGCGCCGAGCAACGACAGCGAAAAAGCGGCAATGGCAAGCAACAGCGTCCAGCTCTTGAACACACCCCGTTTCTCGGTGGCCGCCAGTGAGTGTATGAGGGCAGTGCCCACCAGCCACGGCATGAAGGATGCGTTTTCCACCGGATCCCAGAACCACCAGCCACCCCAGCCCAGCTCGTAGTATGCCCACCAGCTACCGAGCGCGATGCCCACCGTCAGGAAGCTCCACGCGGCATTGGTCCAGGGCCGCGACCATCGCGCCCACGCGGCATCAAGCCGCCCCGAGAGCAGCGCCGCAATGGCGAAGGCGAACACCACGGAGAAGCCCACATAGCCGACATACAGCATCGGCGGATGCACGATCATGCCGAAGTCCTGTAGCAACGGGTTGAGATCCGACCCATCCGCCGGCGTGAACGGCACGAGGCGCTCAAAGGGGTTCGACGTAAACAGCAGAAACGCCAGAAAACCCACGTTCATGAGGCCCATGACGCCGAGCACCTGCGCTCGAAAGGTTGCGGGCAGGTGCGCCGATCGCGCCGCTACCGCGAGCATCCACAGCGTCATGATCAGCACCCAAACCAGGAACGACCCTTCATGTCCGCCCCAGACGCTGGTGAACTTGAACACCGTGGGCAGCAGCGTATTGGAGTGCTGGGCGACGTAGCGCACGCTGAAGTCGTCGGTGAGAAAGGCGTGGGTGAGCAGCGCATAGGCCAGCGCCGTCAGCACGAACTGGCCCACCACCAGCGAGGTGAGCGAGGCCATGCCGCGCGCAAAGGGTCCTCGGCCCGCAGACAGGCCAAACAGCGCGATGAGCAGCGCCAGCCCAAACGCCAGCACCGCGGCAAAGTGTCCAAGTTCGACGATCACCCGCCAGTTCCCTCATGCATATCGATCAGCTCCGGCGGCATGTAGTTCTCATCGTGCTTCGCAAGCACCCGTTCAGCGGTGAACCGCCGGCTTCGATCCAGGCGCCCTTCGACGATGACGCCCTGCCCCTCGCGGAAGAGGTCGGGCACGATGCCGTCGTACTCCACCGTGAACTCCGCACCCGCGCGGTCGGTCAGTACAAACTCGTTGTACAGGCTTTC
>JAUILW010000377.1 GCA_030432795.1 Gammaproteobacteria bacterium | reverse complement strand
ATGCTGCTGAGCATGACGCTACTGGTGGTGGAAACACCGCTGTCTCGGCTCGCAGGAAGTTACGGAGCTACACTGGAATTTACAGGCTTCGATCCGGCGTTTCTGCTGGTCATGCTCTGTACCGGTGCAGTGCTTGGTGTTGCCGGGGCGTTAGTGGCGGCTCGCCAGCGCCTGCACGACCTGGAAGTGCTGTGAAACGGCGGCGGTAGCGGCTGGAAAACCGCTTGAATTCAAGAAGTTGATCACGTCTGGGGAACCAAAACCGGTTAGCACTCTCTAAGGAGGAGTGCTAATATTGACCTGTTCAAGTGTTACCGGAGGTATCACATGTCGACTGAAGTCATGAGCTTGGCCGCCCTTTCGCCGGGCAAGGACCTGGACGCTTACGTGCAGACTGTAGGCGCGATCCCGGTTCTGTCCGCGGAAGAAGAAAAGGTGCTCGCGGAGCGTTTCTATCATGGGCAGGACCTGGAAGCCGCGCGCCAACTGGTGCTGAGCCACCTGCGTTTCGTGGTGCACATCGCCAGAGGCTATCAAGGCTACGGGCTGCCTCAGGCCGACCTCATCCAGGAGGGTAACGTTGGCCTCATGAAGGCCGTTAAGCGGTTCAACCCGGAAGTCGGTGTGCGGCTCGTCTCGTTCGCCGTGCACTGGATCAAGGCGGAGATTCACGAGTTCATCCTGCGCAACTGGCGGATCGTCAAAGTGGCGACCACCAAGGCGCAGCGCAAACTGTTCTTCAACCTGCGGGGAGCGAAAAAGCAGCTCGGATGGCTCAGCCACGAAGAGACCCGTGCCGTGGCGCGCGATCTCGGTGTTCCCGAAGCGGAAGTGACCCGTATGGAAGGCCGTCTGGCGGCGATGGATATGGCGTTCGATGGTGCCGATGCGGACGACGACGATGCACCCATGGCGCCGGCGGCGTTTCTTGCGCAAGCCCACGCCGACCCTGCGGACCTCGTCATCGACGAAGACGAGTACGAGACATCTACCAACCGTCTGGAGTTGGCACTTACCGCGCTGGATGAGCGTTCGCGCGACATCGTTGCACGTCGTTGGCTGGCGGATGACAAATCGACTCTGCAGGAGCTTGCGGATGAGTACGGTGTGTCGGCGGAGCGCATCCGGCAGATCGAGAAGGGTGCGATGAAGAAGCTCAAGGCTGCCATCGCTGCCTAAGATCGCTACCAGCTCTGGCATCGCGCTGGTCGGAGCCGTATACGGTGCCACCGGTGTGATGTTCGGCGCCTTCGGCGCGCATGGTCTGCAGACGGTATTGAGCGAGCGGCAACTCGACGCTTGGGATACGGCGGTGCTGTACCAGCTCCTGCACGGTGTACTGCTGATCGCCCTTAGCATCTGGTATGCGGTATCGCCTGATCGTCTAGTTCGAACGGCTGCGTGGGCGCTGGGCGTCGGCGTGGCGCTCTTTTCCGGCAGCATCTACCTGCTTTGCTTTGGCGCGCCGCGATGGATGGGGCCGGTTACCCCACTTGGGGGCGTGGCCATGATCCTTGCTTGGGTGTTGCTCATCATTGCGGCGTTGCGCTTCGGCAGATCGCCGTGAGCACACAGCGAGGCCGCCTCACGCGCGCTCAGCGCCGCGCGTTGGATACTTTGTTGCCCGCTTATGAGCTCGGGGCGCACCCATTTCCGCGCCAGGCTCCGCTTGGCATTGAGATCGGCTTTGGCATGGGTGAGGCGCTGGAGCAGTGGGCGCTCGCGCAACCGGATTGGAATCTGCTGGGAATCGAAATATACCCATCGGGCGTTGGCGCGCTTCTGAATCGGATAGCGCAGGCAGGAACCGATAACGTGCGCGTTGCGATGGACCGTGCGGAAGTGGTGCTCGAAGAGCAGCTGGCTGCCGGCTCCGTGCGCGAGTTCAGAGTGCTGTTTCCTGACCCATGGCCGAAGAAACGACATCACAAGCGTCGGCTGCTGCAGCCAGCATTCATCTCAATGCTGGCGGAGCGTCTGGAGCCGGGTGGCGCGCTCTATGTCGCGACGGATTGGGCACCTTACGCGGAGTGGGCGTTGGAAAATCTTTCAGCAGAACCGCTGCTGATGAACGCCTCACAGGGCTTCAGCGCCCGAGACGACCGCCGCCTGGTCACCAAGTTTGAAGCACGCGGTCAGCGCTTGGGCCACGACATCTTCGACCTGTGTTTTACGCGTCGCTCAGAAACATCGTGAGCACGCTGTCGAGGTGCCGGTAACCCATTGGTGTCGTAGCGACGCGATCCGTTCGCAGCAGGCCGAGTGCACAGCCACGCTTCCAGATCGGCTCGTCCGCCATCGGCGGTAACCCCGTGCGCTCAGAGAAGGTACCCCAACTTGTTCCTTCCACAAGGCGCAGCGCGTTGAGCAGGTACTCGAAGCGAAGATCGTCGTCGTTAAGCGTTCGTCTGTTTGTTGCCGTTGGCGTGCTGAGATAGCGGCTCGGCGCTTTGGCCTTGTCTGTGCGTTGCCTGTCCACTTTTCCGTGCGCGCCCGCGCCGATGCCCAGATAGTCGCCGAACGTCCAGTAGTTCATGTTGTGTTGGCACTCTCGCCCGGGTTGCGTCCATGCAGAGACCTCGTAGCGGCGGTATCCGGCCTCGCGCAGCAGCGCCCAGCCGTGCGTTTCCATGTCAGATATCGGAGTCTCGTCCGGCAGCGTTGGGGGCGCGCTGTGGAACGCTGTCTTCGGCTCGATAGTGAGCTGATACCAGCTGATGTGCTCAGGCTCCAGGGCGATGGCGCGCCGCAGGTCATCCAGCGCCTGCTCGACCTGCTGCTCCGGCAACCCGTACATGATGTCCAGGTTGATATTGTCGAAGCCGCCGCGCCGCGCTGATCTGTAGGCGCGATCTGCATCCTCCGAGCTATGTATGCGGCCGAGCCGCTGCAACATGGTGGCATCGAAGCTCTGCACGCCGAGAGACAACCGGTTGATCCCTGCGCTTGCGTACGCTGCGAAGTCTGCATGCTCCGTGGTTCCGGGATTCGCTTCCATGGTCACTTCACCGTCACAGGATATGGCGATCAGCAGCCGCTCGAAGTCCGCAGGATCGAACAGGCTCGGCGTGCCGCCGCCGAAGAACACCGTCTTGAAGCGCGTCGTTCCGTAGGCTGAGCGTTGCTCGTTCAAATCGAGGATCAGCGCGTCGATGTACCGGTCGCGATCCAACGTGCCGTTGAGCGGGTGCGAATTGAAATCGCAGTAAGGACACTTTTTGACGCACCAGGGAAAGTGCGCGTACAGGGAGGTCATCCCCGCAACAGGCCGAGCAGCAGCGCTGCTGCCTGACCTCGGTGGCTCAGCCGGTTTTTCGTCTGTGCATCAAGCTCGGCCGCTGTCAGATCCGTACCCTTCACCAGGAAATGCGGATCGTAGCCGAAGCCGTTGTCGCCGCGCGGCGCATCGATAATGGTTCCCTGCCAGCGAGCGGTAGCAATCAACGGTGCCGGGTGGTCAGCGTGCTCGATGTACACCATGGCGCAGTAGAAGTGCGCATGGCGATTGATTTCGCCTTCAAGCCGCCGGATGAGTTCCGCGTTATTGTCGGCATCGCTGCGCTGTGAGCCGGCGAAGCGGGCGGAATAGATGCCGGGCGCACCACCAAGGCTTTCTACCACGAGACCAGAGTCGTCGGCGATGCACGGTGCGCCCGAGAGCCTTGCGACGTGTCGTGCCTTGTCGAGGGCGTTTTCGACGAACGTGGTGCGGGTCTCCTCAGCGGAATCGATCGCCAAGGCTGCCTGGCTGACCAGGTCCCACCCGCAGGGCGCAAACAACCGCTGCATCTCCCTGAGCTTGCCGTCATTGCGGGTGGCGAGCACGACGCGCACAGCTCAGGTGTCCTCGCGATGCATGCGTTGCTGATGCTCGATCACGCCGTTGCTGCCATCCGGCAGCCGGAC
>JAUILW010000376.1 GCA_030432795.1 Gammaproteobacteria bacterium | reverse complement strand
CGCTGCTGCGAGCGGCCCTGGAAAGCGAGGCATTCGCCAGCGGAGCCGTGCATACTCGCTTTTTTGACGAGTTCCGCTGGTAGGAGAAGCGCGTTGGCGACCCATGAGATCGAAAGCGAGGTGGACGGCAACGTCTGGAAAGTCATCGCCGAGGTGGGCGCTGAGGTGCAGGCGGGCGAGGTGCTCATCATCCTCGAGTCCATGAAAATGGAGATTCCTGTGGAAAGCCCGGTGGCGGGCGTGGTCACGGAGCTGCGCGTGCAGCCAAACGATCAGGTCGCGGAAGAGCAGATTCTGGTGGTGGTGGAAGGATGAAGCGCTATGTCACCGAAATGGGCATGGGCGTGGACGTGCACGGCGGCGACTACACCAAGGCTGCCCGCCGGGCGGTATCCGATGCCATTCGCCACTCGAGCCTCAACTTCTTCCGTACGCTCGGCAAAACGCCGGACGATATGCATATCGTCCTGAAAATCGGCGTGCAGCAGCCGGAAGCGGTGGACACCGAGGCGGTGGCCGCAGAGTTGCCTTACGGCACGGTCGAGGTCGAGGTTTCCGTCGGCGGCCTCGATGTGCCCGCCGAGTCGGGCAGCGATGGCATCATCATCGCCAACGCCGCGGTGCTCGTGCATCTCGACTAGTCTGGTGAAGGAATTTCCGCAGAATCGGCTGGAATTCAAAATCCTTCGCCTTTCGTTCGAAATCCGCTAGAGGCCACGGCCCCGGGGCGCGAGCCTCCCCTCGACGCAACACGCTCGAGGAGAACGCACATGTTCACAACGTCCTGGCCGCAGATATTCCTGCATGACCTGATCCGGTTCATCGTCATCGTCGGCCTGGTGGCTGTTGTCACGCAGCTGCTGTATCGATGGCTGGCGGGCCGAAGACCGCTGCAACGGGGCCGTCTGTCCACCCGCCAGTTCGCCAGAGAGATCGGCTGGACGGTGTCTACCGTCGCTATTTTCTCCGTCGCCGGCTGGCTTGTGCATGTCGGCCCACTGGCTGCACATCTACAAGGCTATGCAGAATGGGGCACGCTAGGTTTGTGGTACGAGCCGCTCAGCTTCGTGTTCGTGCTCGTCGCCCACGATGCGTATTTCTACTGGACCCACCGCCTCCTGCACACGCGCTGGCTGTACCGGTACACCCACCGTCTGCACCATCGATCCCTGCGGCCGACACCCGCTACCGCGTATGCGTTCGCACCGGGAGAAGCGTTGCTGCACGCGACGTTTCTGCCGCTCATCCACCTGGTGCTTCCGCTGCATCCGGGTGTTGCCACCGCCTTCGTGGTGGTGATGATCGCGCGCAATGCCCTGGCCCACGCAGGGGTGGAGTGCTTTCCAGCCGGCACCGCCAGCGGCCCGTTCCGCTTCAGCACCACGGTCACCCATCACGACCTGCATCACGAACACGGCCGCGGCAACTACGGCTTCTACTTCACTTGGTGGGACCGCTGGATGGGTACCGAACGCTCGGACTATGTCGCCCGCTTCCGGCGCAACTCCGAGCATGTGCGCGAGGAGGTAGCCTGATGATTCGCGCAGCAAACCTGATACGGACGACGCTCCTCATCACGGCCATGTTGCTCGCGTTACCTGCGAGGTCGGCAGACACCGCGCATGGCCTCTGGGCAACGCCGGGCCTTGGCTCCCAGGTGGCGCTGCAGGCCTGCGGGCAGGACGGTCAGGAGCTGTGTGGCAGTATCGTCTGGCTGTGGGAGGCTGAAGACGCGGCCGGCCAGGTACGCACAGACCTCAAAAACCCGCAGCCTGATCGGCGGGCCAAGCCGCTGGTGGGTGCGCAGATCCTCAGCGGATTCCGGCGCGGCGACGACGGCGTGTGGCGCGGCGGCCGCCTGTACAATCCGGATGACGGCCGAAGCTACACGGGGACCTTGCGCATGTTACCGAGCGGCGTGCTGCAGCTTGAAGGCTGCGCCTTACGCGTGTTCTGCAAGAAGCAGGTCTGGCGCCGTCTGAACACGGTGTGTCCGCTGGCGACGGTGGTGTTGTGACCGATCTTGCGCTGGGCGACATCGGCGTGGTGATGCGGCTGCTCGCGGCTTCCCAGGTCGTGCTGTTCGTTGCGGTGGTGCTGCGGGCAAGGCTGCCGGCGCGTACGAAGGCGCTGGTGGCCATGCTTGCGGCGGGTGTGCTGTCGTATCTGTTTCTGCCTCTGGCTGACGGTCGGGTCGCGGTACCGGTGAGCGTCGTCGCAGGGCTCGTATCCAATACCATACCGGCCTTGCTCTTCGTGCTGGCCTGGGAGTTCTTCGAAGACGCTCAGCCCACGCCCGGCGTCTGGGCCGTGCTGGTACTGACCGTCTTCGGCGCGATGTGGCTCGCGGCGACGCCGGACAGCCGGCTGGCGCTGACCTGCGTGCAAGTGCTGAAGCTCGCGGTCGCCGCCGCTGGGCTGTGGCTGGTGTGGCGCGGCCACGCGGCGGATCTTGTGGACCAGCGCCGGCGCCTGCGCCGCCTCTTCGTAGGTGGTGTCGGAGTGCTCGTGGTGGCAGTGGTGTTCGCAGAGCTGGTGGCGCAGTGGCAGGTGCCCATGGCGCTCGAGGCATTGGGAATGGCGGTGATTTTTCTCTTCGTGCTCACGGTGAACGTGGCCTTCCTCACGCTCGAGCCTGACCTGCTGGTGCTGACTCAGATCGTCGCGCCGGTATCGGCGGTGCAGGCCACGGACGACCCGCTGGTTGCGGAGCTCGAACGGCTGCTGCGCGAAGAGCGTCTTTATGCCGATCACGATCTGCGCATCGGCCAAGTTGCCGAGCGGCTGCGGGTGCCCGAGTACCGGTTGCGCAAGACCATCAACGGCCGCCTGGGCCACCGTAACTTCAATCGCTACGTTAACGGCTACCGCATCGAAGAGGCGGCGGCGCGGCTGCTCTCAGATTCGCGCCTGCCGGTGCTCACCATCGCTCTGGATGTGGGGTTTCGTTCCATCTCCTCGTTCAATGCGGCGTTTCGGGAGATACATGGCTGCACGCCAACGGAGTATCGGGCCGCGAGGCATTCTGGAGCGGCATGATCCGTAGTCGGCTGTGCTCCGTTTAGCGCGGGAACAGCGCATCCAGCTTCTCGGGCCGCAAACGGGCGCCATACTCGCTCTGCTCGAATGCTTCTGCGAAGGTGATGTTCGAGGCGGCCTCGGCCCCGTAGCGGTCGGTGAGTTCCGTGCGAAAGCGCTCGGCGATGCGCCGCTCGCGCCCCAGCAGCCACTCGCGAATATGCTCGGCGCGTGCTTGCGGATCCGCCGGTAAGCCCTGCATCTTTGCACCCATCCAGGAGTCTGCCTCCGCGAACTGCGAGGGCAGGGCATCGATGAGCGCCCGCTTGGTAGAGATGACGTCATCAATGCCGACAATCACCGAGCAGGTGAACGGCGTCGGCTTCGCAAACTCATCGGCGTAGTAGAGGATCACTGGATTGCGGTCTAACGCTTCGGTGTCCGGCAGGTAGAACTTCGCCATCAAAAGCACAGCTGAGTCCTGCACGAGCTGGCCTGTGTAACGGTGATCCGGGTGGTAGTCGTTGGGCCGATGGCACAGGACCACGTCAGCCTGCCACTCCCGAATGAGGCGAATCACCGTCTGGCGCTGCGCGAGGCTTGCTTCCAGCTCGCCGTCGTTGGTGTCGAGCACCTGAGTCTCGATGCCGAGGATACGCGCACAGGCCTCCACCTCAGCCTTGCGGATG
This sequence comes from Gammaproteobacteria bacterium, assembly GCA_030432795.1. Classification (GTDB taxonomy): domain Bacteria; phylum Pseudomonadota; class Gammaproteobacteria; order Pseudomonadales; family Azotimanducaceae; genus SYFY01. Next base: position 211 of record JAUILW010000376.1, on the reverse strand, counting down.
GCGGCCAGTTCCTCGCCGTGTTTGGCAAAGTGGCCGACGTTACCGTTGGTCATGGAGACGAACTTCACCGCGTGCCCGGCCTGTACCCACTTGGCGACCGTGCCGCCGGCGCAGAGCTCGCAGTCGTCCGGATGGGCGCCGAAGGCGATGATGCGCATGTTCAACCTCTCTTGTTTCGGCCAGCGTTGCTCAGAACATGAGCACGGACGTC
>JAUILW010000375.1 GCA_030432795.1 Gammaproteobacteria bacterium | reverse complement strand
TGCGCGGTCGTGAAGATGTGGGCAGCGTCACTTCGCTTGCAGATCTGTCGGCGCTTGGAGCGCAGGTGCTCGGCCGCGAGCGCCTGGATGATGCGCAGCTCGGCGTGCTGGTTGCCAACCTCGGCGAGCAGGGGCGGGCGCAATTGGTGCGGCCGGTGGCCAACCCCGAGACGGGGGAACTGCGTATCGGCGTGCGCATGCGGGAGAAAACCCCGCCCGCGGACTATCCGCAAGTTCTTGCGGACATTCGTGCCGCTGCCGATGCCGTGCCGGGAGTGTCTGCCGGGCAGATCCAGACCACGGGCATGTTCATTCTCTTCGGCCAGTCCATACGCACGTTGTTCGACTCCCAGCTGCGCACGATCGCCTATGTGCTGTTGGCCACCCTGCTGATGTTTTTCGTGTTGCTGCGCTCGTTCCCTTACGCGCTGATCGGTATTGCCGCCAACGCGCTCGCGGCGACGAGCGTGCTTGCTTACATGGGGTATGCCAATGTACCCCTGGACATGATGACTATCACCATTGCGGCGATCTGCATCGGAATTGGTGTGGATGATGCGATTCATTATCTGCACCGCTACCGCGATGAACGCCGCGGCGGCCTCGATCCGGTGCGGGCCGTGCTCGCCACCCACCGGAGCATCGGCCGCGCCATTTACTTCACCAGCGTGACGGTCATCGCCGGATTCAGCGTGCTGGTGCTGTCTAACTTCGTGCCGACGATCTACTTCGGCGTGCTCACCGCTGTGGCCATGGCGGCGGCACTGGTGGCGAACCTGCTGTTACTGCCAAGCTTGCTGGTACTGTATGAACGGCTGCGTGGGAACTGACCCGTAGCCGTACCACGGAAACTCCCTATGGCTCGATGCCGGCCAGGTGAGTGAAATAGAAACCGATAGAGAGGAACTCCAATGAACAACTACACACACGTTCTGGTAGCGCTGGATCTGACGGACGAAGCACCCGAGGTGCTCGGGAGAGCGCGGCAGGTCGCGGCCAACCACGGTGCGAAGCTCAGCGTGCTCACCGTCATCCGACCGCTGACATACGCATATACAGGGCTTGAGTTTGCCGGCCTTGCACAGTCAATGGTGAACTTCGAGTCGGAAGCCGAGGCCAGTGCCCGCGATCGTCTGTCCACGCTGTGCGAAGGTACGAATATCACCGCTGAAGATCAAAAGGTGGTGTTTGGGGTGCCGGCACACGAGATCAAAGAGCAGGCCAATGCCTCCGGTGCGGACCTGATCGTGGTGGGCTCTCATGGCCGGCACGGTCTGGGGCTGCTCCTGGGTTCGACGGCAAACGGCGTGCTGCACGGTGCTACCCAGGACGTGCTGACGGTCCGTATTCGCGACGAGGAGTGACAGATGCCAAAAGAAACCGTTGCCTGTGAGCACTGCGGCAAGGTCGCCAGCTACGTGCGCACGCATTCGAAGGACATCGAGGACCGCAGCGATCGCAAAGGCCACGAGTCGTTTCCGATGGTCGGCAGCGGTGATCACCACGTATACCGATGTGCCGCCTGTGGGCACCTTACGCGTGTACCAGTAGTTTGAGGGGATAGTGATGCGGGTATCGATGAAAAAAGCGGCTGCGTTGCTGGCCATGTTCATCCTCGGCGGCTGTGCCACGCCGATGGATACGGGGTCGCACTGCGTGGTGGAGCCTGGTTACCTGGATGACCAGGACGTGTTCAGCTGGTACTCGGAGCCGGCGGTGGACCTAGATGACCGCACAGGCTACATCAGCCCGGCCATCCTGCGTGGCCTGGAGCGAGCAGTGGTCACCGAGCTCGAGGGCAAGGGGCTGCGTTTCGTCGAGCGGCGCGGGGACGCCGAGGCAAGCTGGCCCGACATGCAGGTGAGCCTGGTGTTCCGTACCCGCCGTGAGGTGGTGTCCATGACCATGCAGGATTCTCCTTGCAGAACCACCGACTGCTGGGAGCGCGTGGACATGGGAGCCGCTGCGCGCATGGAAGTGCGAACCATCGGCTTTCTTGCGGCGGATGTGTACTACCTCGGCGAGCCGGTGTGGCGGGGCTGGGTTGAGCGAACCCTCTATCCTGAAGACCGTGATCACGCCGATGAGGTCGTCAGGGAAGCCATTCCAGCGCTGTTCGCAACGTTTCCGCCTTAGGCGCAGGTGACCCGCTGCGATCGCGGCCATGTTGTTGTGCGATTCCGACCACTTTGAACCGACGCGATGATCTGCACGTTGGAGTGCACCTTCTGTAGATCGTGTGCCTGAAGCTTAGGCGCCCTGATGTTTGCCCGGCCACGCGTCGTGGCGTGAGATCTCTTTGCGGAAACAGCGCGTGCACTTGTCGAAATGATCAGCTACTCGACGTTGTGAAAGCCCGGCGATGGCGGGGTGGCCTGAGCTTGCGCTGCATACTCTTCGAACAGTCCGCGCACGCTGATGCCAAGCAGCGCGATGAGGAACAGGAGCAGGATCATCTCCACGCGTCGATCGGTGAATACGGTGCGCGCCTCAGGAGGCGGCTCGCCCACGGGCTGCGTTCGCAGGATGCCCCACGGCGTGCAGTCGAAGAACCAGGAGAGTGCGGCGACGATGGGAAATATCGCGCAGGCGACGATGATCGCGCCGGTCACCCAGGTTGGTGCGAGACCGTAGTAGCTGCTGGCGCCCGCCAGGGTGTTGATCACCGCGAATGCGAGCACCGCATAGGCGGCGCTCACGCGAAACACCCGGCGTCGGTGCAGTTCGTGAACGAAGCGGTTCATGGGCGAAATCCCTCCTAGTCGCGCCAGAGCTTGCGCATGCGCAGAAACGTGTATGACGCCGACCACGTGATGAGCGCAAGGCCAGTGAGCGCTTCTGCAGAGGTGATCATGCGGATGGCTTCCTGGGGCACGATATCGCCGAATCCCACGGTTGTGTAAACCATTGCCGAGTAGTAGCTGTAGTCGAACAGGGTCAGGGAATCGGGCGTAAACGTGCCGACGCCGAACACATTGACGACGATCATGTAGCCCACGGCGAACACCCAGATCTCGATGACGTGTGCGGTGAGCAGGCCGAACATCACCGCCAGCAGGGTCGTGCGGTGGTTACCCAATGCGCTGGTGAGGCGGTCCAGAAGGTTGAGGGCCTCGTAGTGCAAGCTGACGACGATGCCGACCAGCACCACGGCTGCTGTAGTTGCGACAAAATAGTCCACGCTAGCGTTGCGCTCCTCTCGTCGGCGTCTCGGAGTTCGGGATGATGACCGGTTGTCCGCGGTTCATCCTGCCGCGCCAAGCATACCGCGTTGGCGTAGAATTTCGCCCATGGCAGTCAAGTTCGGCACGCAGGCGGCGAAGTATTTCAGGCGTTCACACACCGTGGTGCCGGCTGCTCCCGTGCAAGGCAGTTGCGCCTGGTACGGGGCGGAGTTTGCCGTTGCGCCGCCTGCGGAGGCGTTCACCGCCGAAGAGGTCGAGGAGCTGGAAGGTGTCGCGGCGCGACTCCTGGCCGAGGGGGCCACGCTCGCCGATGTAGGTCCCGGCGACTTCCCACTGGAATGCACACTGCCGCGCTTGCGCCGGGTGATGGACGAGGTGGCCAATGGCCGGGGATTTGCCGTGTTGCGGGGCCTGCCGGTTACTCGGTGGGGTGATCAGCTCACCAGCATGGCGTACTGGGGTATGGGTCAGCACCTCGGCGATGCCGGAGAGCAGAACCCTCAGGGCGAGCGGCTCGGCCATGTGGTGGACTACGCAGAGGAGGCCGATAACCCGCTGGTGCGCCGCTATCGCACAGCCGGGAACATCGATTTCCACTGCGATGGCGCGGACGCGGTGGGGTTGCTGTGTCTGAGGAGCGCACGGGTTGGCGGGCAAAGCCGCATCAGCAGCTCGGTGACGATCTTCAACGAGCTGTTGGCCTCGCACCCGGACCTGGTCGAGCGCCTGTTCGAGCCCA
>JAUILW010000010.1 GCA_030432795.1 Gammaproteobacteria bacterium | reverse complement strand
CCGGGCGTTCGCGGTCCAGCACCGTCAGCAGCGCCAGGCGGTCCTCGGGCGTGGCGCCCACAAATCCACTGCCGTGTGCCTCGATGCAGCGGCTTTCCAGACGCGTCATGCCATCGCGAAACACCGCGCGTTTCTCCGGCGCGTAGGTATCGGTGACCATCAGCGCGATGAAAGCACCCACCTGCGCGGCACGCGCCCCGGGCGTGCTGGTTTCCGGCAGGATGGTCTCCGCTACCTCGTCGAGCCAGGCGATGTCGGCGGCGGAAAAGTCGCGGGTGGCCGAAGCGGAGCGATCCGCGACGCTGCAGGCGCTGAGCAGCAGCGGACCGCCGGCGAGCGTTGCGAAGCCCGCACCTTCCAGCGCGCGTCGAATCACTTCCCGTCGTGTTGCAGACATGGCCATTCCTCCCGTTACAGGTTGCGGCGTTTGAGCTCAGCCACCGCGTGATCGGCAGCGCGCGCGGTGAGCGCCATGTAGGTGAGCGACGGGTTCTGGTTGCCAGCAGACGTCATGCAGGCACCGTCGGTAACAAACACATTCTTCGCGTCCCACACCTGATTGAAATTGTTGAGCACGCTGGTGCGTGGGTCGCGGCCCATGCGCGCAGTACCCATCTCGTGAATGCCCTGCCCCGGTGCATAGCCGGCGTCGTAGGTGGCGACGTCCCTGACGCCAGCCGCTTCGAGGCTTTCGGCCATGTCGTTCATCATGTCGTGGCGCATCAGCGCTTCGTTCTCCCGGGTCTCGCAGTCGATGGCGAGCACCGGCAGGCCCCATTTGTCGCGCACCGTCTCGTCGATACGCACCCGGTTGTCATGGTAGGGCAGCATCTCGCCGAACGCCGTGGCGCCGATGGTCCACGGTCCGGGTTCGGTCATGGCGTCTTTGAAATCGCCGCCCACGCCGAGCTCGCGCACCGCACGGGTCCAGTCCTCGCGTGCGGCACGGCCCTGATAGCCGAAGCCACGCACGTAGTCGCGCTTGTCATCGCCGATGTTGCGGTAGCGTGGGATATAGAAGCCGGTGGGCCGGGAGCCGAAGTAGTGTTTGTGGTCCATGCCCTCGATGCGGCCGCGGGCGCCGAGGCGGAAGTGATGGTCCATGAGATTGTGACCGAGTGCTCCAGAGCTGCTGCCGAGGCCACCCGGCCACAGATCGGTGGCGGAGCGCATCAGGAGCCAGGTGGAGTTCAGCGTGGAAGCGCACAGGAAGACGATGCGCGATTGATACTCCGTGGTGTTGTTGGTTACCGCATCCTGCACGCGCACGCCTACCACGCGCTGGGCGTCTTTGTCGTAGTTGAGCTCGGTGACAATGGCAAACGGTCGCAGGACCAGCCGGCCGGTGGCCATCGCCGCGGGCAGCGTCGAGGATTGGCTGCTGAAATATGCACCGTACGGGCAACCCAGCCAGCAGGCACCCCGGTACTGACAAGGTGCCCGACCAGGCAGCGGCTGCGTGAGGTTTGCGACCCGCCCAGGAATGATTCGGCGCACGCCGCCGAATCGTGCGGCCAGCCGACCAGCCACCTGCTCCTCCGCGCAGTTCAGCGGCATGGCCGGCTGAAACTCACCGTCCGGCAGCTGCGGCAGGCCCTCGCGGGAGCCGCTGATGCCGGCGAAACGTTCCACGTGGTCGTACCACGGCGCCAGTTCCTCATAGCGGATGGGCCAGTCCACGCTGATGCCTTCGCGGGCGTTGGCCTCGAAATCCAGATCGCTCAGCCGGTAGCTTTGTCGGCCCCAGGTGAGCGAGCGTCCGCCCACCTGATAGCCCCGGTACCAGTCGAAACGTTTCACCTCGGTATAGGGCGAGTCCTGATCGGAGGCCCACCAGTCCAGGTTCTTCTCGTTGAGCGGGTAATCACGGCGCAGCACCGGATAGGCCTCCTCCATGGCATAGGTGCGGTTGCCGCGGTGCGGGTACTCCCAAGGCCCTTTGCGTGCGTTGACATAGTCCTTGATGTGCTCGACGTTCTTGCCACGCTCGAGCAGCAGCACGGTGAGGCCACGCTCCGTGAGTTCCTTCGCCGCCCAGCCACCGGCGATGCCGGAGCCGACGACGATGGCGTCGAAGCGTACTTCCGTTTTAGACATGCACTTCCTCCAGACCCAGCGCCGCAAGCTGCGTGCGCAGGTGTTTCATGGCCTCCGGCGTGGGGCCGGGGTAGTCGCCGACGATGGGGACGTTGCCGATGTAACCCAGCTCCGCCACCCCTTCGGGGCTCGTGTAGTAGGCGCCCACCACGAGCTGACGCAGCAGTGAGAAGAACAGCACCGGCATGGCGAGCGCTTCGGGTACGGCGCGCTCCGGCCAGGCGATGCTGTCGATGATCTGCACCTGCCGGTCCGTGTCGAGGTCCGCGAACCATCGCTGCCCGCGCGTTTTCGCCTCGGCATCCATCCAGGCAAGACCGGCGAGTAGGAGCTGACGGTGCTGACCCTGTTCGGGATATGGCGCACTCACCCATTCGTCTACCACATCCACCACGCCCACCGCGGAAGCTGCCGGAGAAGCGCCCGCTTCCGGCAGCAGGTGATCCGCCAGCAGCGCGAGCAGATGCCGCTGGGTGTCCGTCAACGTGTTAGGCCACGGCACTGAGGGGTGAATCAGGTCGGGGTCGGTGCCGTAGCCCGGCGCATCCACACGACCCACCGGGACCTCGGCCCAGGCGGCGATCGGCATGCCAGTGGCCGCGGTAAAGCCGAGCGGCAGCCCTGCAGCCACTGCGAGGTGAGCGGTTCTGCGCAGCGCCTCGCGACGGCTGATTCGCCTCACGCGGCCCCCTTGTGCATGTCGTCCGCCAAGCGCTGTGCGTTACGCATCGCCAGCGTCATGATGGTCAGTGTGCAGTTCTTGTGCGGGTTGGACGCGAACACACCGCCATCCATCACGTACAGATTCGGCACGTCCCAGGTTCTGCCCCACTGGTCGGTGACCGAGTCACGGGCGCGCGCGCCCATGCGCGTGGTGCCTACCTCGTGAATGATCTCACCACCCTTCTTGATGGCCTCCTCCGGCGTCTGCTCCGGGTCGAACACGGTGCCCCCCATGGTTTCTATGATGCGCCGCGCGGTGTTCAGCCCGTGGGCTACCTGGTTTAGCTCGCGGTCTGTCCAGCGCCAGTGAAACTTCGGCACCGGAATACCGTAGCGGTCGCGCACATGCTCGTCGATTTCCATGAAGCTCGACGGGTTGGGCAGCATCTCGCCACGCAGCGCCAGGCCCACCGTTGCGCCGTAGTGTCGCTGCACGCTGGCGCGCAAAGCAGCACCATAGCCACTGCCCGCCCCCGCCTGCCGGCCGTTGGGCATGGCGAATCCACCGCCGAGCTCGAAGTGGTAACCGCGCGGGAAATCGAGCTCGCCGCGCGCCTGCGCATCATGCAACCACCAGGGGATGAAGATGTGGTTCGATGTGTGGCCGTCCTCGTTGTAGCGCGGCCGTCCTTCCAGCGCTGGTATGTGACCGGCAACGTTGGCGCCGGTGGAATCCATGAGGTTGCGCCCCACCTGACCGCTGGAATTCGCAAGCCCGTTGGGCAGCTTGTCGGTCCGCGAGTTGAGCAGGATGCGTGCCGACTCGCAGGCGCTGGCGGCGAGCACCACCACGGGCGCCGCCACCACCACACTCCTGCCGCTGCTGCGATCCACGTAGGTCACCCGCTCGGCGCGGCCCGACTCGCCGAGCGACACGCTGCGTACCAGCGCATCGGTGACGGTATGCAGCCGCCCGGTGGCGCGGGCCAATGGCAGCAGCGAGGTGGTGGTCTGAAACGCAGCGCCGATGGAACAGCCACGGCCGCAGGCAGTAGCGTAGAAACACGCCTGTCGCTCATCCAGGGGTCGCGTGAGCACCGCCCGACGCATAGGCGCGACGGGAATGCCGAGTTTGCCTGCGGCGGCAGCGAGCAGGAGCTCGGGCACCCGCGCCTTCGGCGGTGGCTGCAGCACGCCCGGCGCGGAATCCGGCAGATCGTCGAGCCCGGGGTTGTTGCCACACACGCCCACCAGCTTTTCTGTGCGGTCGTACCACGGAGCCAGGTCTTCGTACTCCATCGGCCAGTCCGCTCCGTGACCGTCGCGGCTTGCCGCCTTGAAGTCGTGCGGGCTGAAGCGCAGCGAAAAGCGGCCCCAATGGTTGGTGCGGCCGCCGAGCATACGCGCTCGCCACCAGATGAACTCAGAGCCCTCGGCTACGGTGTACGGCTCACCCGGTACCTGCCAGCCGCCATCCACGGTGGCATCAAAAAAGCCGAAAGGCTTGTCCGGCGTCGGCGCGCCGCGCAGCGGTGCCTGTGCCGGCGTGTGGAACATGGGCGTTTCTTTCACCGGGTCGTAGTGACGCCCGGCCTCCAGCAGGAGCACGCGATGCCCGGCTTCCGTCAGCACGTAGGCCGCCATCGCGCCGCCGGCGCCGGAGCCCACCACTACCGCGTCGTAGGCAAACCCCTCATGCACAGCACTGCTCACAAACGGCGGATCCGCAGGTTGCGAAAGGCTACGCGGTCGCCGTGATCCTGCAGGCCGATATGGCCTTCCCGGTTGTCACCAAAACCCTTCCACTCCGCAAATTTGCTGTTACCCACCAGGTGCTGCCAGCGCGGGCTGCCGACCCGCACATCCACCGTTTTGACGCCGTTCTGCCACGCTTCCAGGTGTTGCTCACGGTAGCGGATACGAACGGTATTCCACGCCTCGGCGGGCTTCTGCGCTGCTGCCGGCGCGGCGATCATGTCGTAGAGCGAGCCTGACCGACGGTTCGGTTTGTGGCGGTCTCGATGTCGCTCATTGTCGAGAATCTGAATTTCCGGAGCATGCACATAGATGGGGAGCTTGCTCTCGTCTGCGAGAAAGAAGATGCCGCTGTTGCCGCCCGCCTCCACCCACCATTCGAGCTGCAACTCGAAATCGCGGTAGCTGTCGCGGGTGATGAGGTCACCGCCGCCGCCAAGCATGACCATGGCGCCGTCCTCGATAATCCAATCCTCATCGATGTCCTGCTTGCCGTAGTTGCGCCAGGACGCCATGGACGCGCCGTCGAAGAGGCTTTCCCAGCCCGGCTCCGGTTCGGCCCTAGCCACATCCGCCTCAGCCCACAGGGGCGCCGTCGTCAACGCCCATAGGCCAAGCACCAATACGAATCTTGTCATTGCCGTATCCCTCCCTTGCTCAGCATTCTAGGCCTGCCGCTCAGGCACTTCTACGCGCAACCCGTCCATGGCCTCGGTCAGGCGCAACTGGCACGACAGGCGGCTGGTAGAGCGACGCTGCCAGGCGTACTCCAGGAGATCGAGCTCGTCCTGCACCGGCGGCGGAAACCACTGCGCCTGGTCCGTTGGCAGATAGCAGTGGCAGGTGCAGCACGTGCAGCCCCCACCGCATTGCGCGGTAATGCCCGGCACGCCGTGATCGAGCGCAGCATCCATCACCGTCTCACCTGCCGCCACCTCGACGTCGTAAGAGATTCCGGCTGCCGTGAGGAACTGAATATGCAACATCACCGGAGCGTGACACGGCACCCCTCGGCGGTCAAAGGCCGTGCCGTGCTGCACCGTTCTGCGCTAAAATGGCGAGTTTCGCGAACGGGACATAGCCCTTGATCATTGGCCTGACAGGCGGCATCGCCTCCGGAAAATCTACCGCCGCAAAGATGCTCGCATCACTCGGCGCGCACGTGATCGACGCCGACAAGCTCGGCCATCGCGTGTACGAACCGCAGCGTCCAGCATTTGCCGCCGTGGTTGCCGAGTTCGGCGACGACGTGGTGGGTGATGACGGGCAGATCGACCGTCGCGTGCTCGGCGGCAAGGTGTTCGGCGATGAGGCCGCACTCGGCCGGCTCACCGCCATTGTCTGGCCGGAAATCCGTCGCATGGCGGCTGATGAGATCGAATCTGTACTGGCAGAAGATGCCGGGCGCGTCGTCGTGCTCGAAGCGGCAGTGCTGTTCGAGGCAGGCTGGGACAGCACTGTCGATCAGGTGTGGTGTGTCGTAGTTGCACCCGAGGTCGCCATCGCGCGCGCCACTGCTCGCGACGGCATCGACGCCGAGGCGGTGCAGGCACGCATCGATTCGCAGCTGTCCAACGCCGAGCGCACCGCCCGCGCCGACGTGGTTATCGACAATTCCGGCGACGAAGCAGCGCTGCAAGCCGCGGTCACCCAAGCCTGGAAAGCGCTGAACGGAGAACCATCGTGATACTCGACTTGCACGCGCATTCCATCAAATCGGACGACGGTCGCGCCAAGGTGGCCAACTACTGTCAGTGGATCAAGGCGAAAAATGTGCCGATCGACGGCTTCGTGCTCACCGAGCACCGGCAGTTCGACTTCGAGTCCGACTATTCGGATCTCGCCGAAAAGAATGGCCTGGTGATCCTCAAGGGCAGCGAAGTTGAAACCGAATACGGCCACGTCCTCGTGTTCGGTGTAACACAGGCACTCACGCAAGCCTTCGATTTCACGAATATTCAGCTCAAACTGGCCGATGTGCTGGCGGCATGCGCGGAGCACGGCGCCGTGGCGGCGCCCTGTCATCCCGGCCGCAAGCGCGTGGGCATGTGGGCGCACATAGACACCTACGGCGTGCCGAAAGGTGTGCGCATCGTTGAAACCTACAACGGCGGCAGCCGCGACAACGAGGACGCCGTGGCGCAGGCCATGGCCGCAGAGCAGGGCTACCTCGGCATCGGTGGCAGCGATGCTCATATCGTCAGCCACATCGGCCGCTGCGCGACGCGCTTTCCGTCGGCCATACACACAGAGACCGAACTCGTGGCGGCACTGCAGGCCGAGCAGTTCGAGGCAGTGACATTCAGGGAGGCGAACACGTGAGCCAGGAACCCAACGACTTGCAGGAAGAACAGGCGGACATCACCGCCGCGCGGGAAGCGTTTCTCGGCAAGGTGTACGACGAGCAGACGTTTACCTTCGAAGCCGACAAACTGGCGGACTATGCCGCCGCCTGTGGCGACACCGCGCCTCGTTACACCGATCCCACGCACACCGATTTTCAGGCACCACCAACCTTCCCCACGAGCCTGCACCCAGGCCGTCGGCTGCCGGATGGCTATCCGAAATTCAACGGTCTCGGCATGGATGCCGGCAAGGCGGTGTCGCCCATCGCACCGATCCGCGCTGGAGAGCCCATCACCGCCCGCACCCACGTACACGACATCTACACCAAGACCGGCCGTTCCGGCCGCATGGTGTTCACGGTGATTCGCATGGAACTCTTCGACCGCAACGAGAAGATGCTCGCTACAGCCGATACCTCCATCGTCATCCGCGAGAGGCCAACGTCATGACGGTTCAGACCCTGAGCGATGTGGAATTCGGCGCCGAGCTGCCGGTGTTCGACCCGGATACGAGCCTCGAGAACGTCAAACGCTTCTGCATGGCCGCCGGTTGGATGGGCCCCCGCTTCACCGACCATGAAGCCGCCCGTAAGGAAGGCCTGCCCGGTGCGCTTGTGCCAGGCATCATGAGTCAGGGATTTCTCGCGGCAATGATCCACCGCTGGGCGCCGGAGGCGAACATCAGGAACATCGATACGGTGTTTCGGGCGCCGGTAATCGTCGATCAGGCCGCCCACATCAACGGCGTGGTCACGGATATTGACGAAGATTCGGGGCAGGTGGAGATCGACCTGACGGTGACCAACGACGCGGGTGAGACCCGCGTATTCGGCACCGCCAGTATCACCCTGCCCGGCTGACCCCGCGCTTGATCCCGCTCGGCAGGCCCGTCAGCCTGCCGAAACAGCAACCGCTTCCGGCGCCACAGCGCGGGCTGAGCTGCGCGGGTCGCTGAACGTCAGCCGACCGTCTTCCAGCGGCGCCTGGCGAATCATCTTCTTATCCCGCGCATAGCTTTGGGTGTTGACCCACGGGTCATGATCCCCCTGCTTAGGGAAGAGGTGCATCATGCGTTGCATGTAGCCCGCCGAGAAATCGTCGATCCACGGCCGTTTCGCCATGTCCTGATCTTCGGATGCGAGCTCCGGCGACACTTTCGGCGTGCCGAGCTCGTCCATGCGGTTGAGCAGACGACATACGTATTCCGCCGTGATGTCCGCCCGCAGCGTCCAGGAGGCGTTGATGTAGCCGAAGGTCTGCACCATGTTGGGCACGCCGGAGTACATCATGCCCTTGTAGGTGTAAGTGTCTGGAAAGTTGACCGTTTCGCCATCCACAGAAAACTCAGCACCGCCCAGAACCACCAAGTTCAGGCCGGTAGCGGTCACGAGGATGTCCGCCTCCACCACCGTTCCGTCCTGCATGCGCACGCCGGATTCTGTGATCTCGTCGATGTGCCCCGTCACAACCGATGCCTTTCCAGACTTGATTGATTTAAAAAGATCACCATTTGGAATCAAACACAGGCGCTGATCCCACGGGTTGTACTCAGGAGTAAAGTGTTCCGCGACATACTCCTTACCGAGCTGGCGCTCCGCTATGGCAAGCAGCTTTGCTTTAACCCCTTCCGGACGGGTGCGGGTGCGGTTGTAGATGTAGTTCTGCATCTGCACGTTCTTGAAACGCGTGATGGCATACGCCCACGTATCGGGCAGCACCTTGCGCAAGCCGTTGGCGATGGCATCTTCCCACGGCCGCGATGCCACGTAGGTGGGCGAGCGCTGCACCATGGTCACGTGCTCGGCCTGATCCGCCATGCTGGGCACCAGCGTCATAGCGGTGGCACCACTACCGATCACCACCACGCGCTTGCCGGAGTAATCCAGATCCTCCGGCCAGAACTGCGGGTGCAGCACCTGTCCGGCAAACCGGTCCAGCCCCGGCAGCTGCGCATCGTACGGTGTTTCGTAGCTGTAATAGCCCGCACACATGCAAAGAAAATTGCAGGTAAACGTCTCCGTACCTTCTCCGTCCACCACTTCGGTGGTCACCGTCCACCGCGCTTCGTCGCTGCTCCAGGCAGCGCCGGTCACCCGGCGCTGAAAGCGGATGTGGCGGCGGATGTCGTTCTCGTCCGCGGTGTCGTTCACGTAGCGGCGGATGCTCGGCCCGTCGGCGATGGCCTTGGCCTCCACCCAGGGCTTGAAGCGATAGCCCAGCGTGTGCATGTCACTGTCCGAGCGGATGCCCGGGTAGCGGAACAGGTCCCAGGTGCCGCCCACGGCCTCCCGCGACTCGAGAATGACATAACGCTTGCCCGGGCAGCGTTCCTGCAGGTGGTAGGCCATGCCGATACCCGACAGGCCAGCGCCTACGATTACGACGTCGTGATGGTTCATCGCCTCTCCGCTGATGCTCATGCAACGGGGCAGTAAATCGCGATCGTGCCGTGTTGGCAAATCGCAGTTGTAAGCCCCGCCAAACCCTGACCGGGGAGCGCCTAGCCGAGCCGCGCCACCGCCTCGCTTGCAAGCTCCAGCGAACGGCCGATGCGCCCGCGCATCTCGTCCAGATCGACGTCATCCGAGCTTTTCTTGCCTTCCATGTAGCGGGCGTACACGCCGTGCACGATGCAGGCAGATTTCCAGCGGTTGAAGCCGATGTAGTAGTCCAGCAGCGACAGATCACGACCGCTGCGGGCCGCGTAGCGTTCCGCCAGCTCCAAACGGCCCGGAAATCCCGGCGGCGCGGTGGCTGCTTCCGGCAACGGCGGCTCGGCGTCCGTCGGATCGCTGAACCAGTTGAGCGCGTAGGCCAGGTCCGCCAGCGGATCACCCAGGGTAGAGATCTCCCAGTCCACCACTGCCGCGACGGTGCAATCCGGCCCCACCAGGCAGTTGTGCAGCCCGTAGTCACCGTGCACCACCCGCGCCGGCCCCTGCTCCGGCAGATTTTCCAGCAGGAACTTCTGCAGCTCGTGGGCCCGCGGGTCGTCGAGCTTCGCGCCCTCAATGGACGACATCCAGGAGCGGTACCAGGTCTTGAGCTGGCGGCCCACGTAGCTGTCGCGCTTACCGAGGTCGCCAAGCCCGACCGCATCCGGGTCTACCGCGTGCAGGTCCGCCAGCACATCCACGAACGAGTAGGCCATTTTGCGCCGCTCAGATTCCGGCACGTACTTCTCAGTGTCTTCGGCGTTGTACAGCGGGTGACCGTTGATATGCCCCATCACGTAGAACCAGGCACCGGTCACATCCGGGCTTTCACAGAAGCCATAGGCCGCCGGCACCGGCACCGGTGTGGGCCCAAGCGCCGAGATCAGCGCCCACTCACGGCTCATATCGTGCGCCTTCGGCAGCAGCTCACCCTGCGGCGGGCGGCGAATGACCGCCAGCCGGCCCTGCTGGTCTTTGAGCTGATAGGTCAAGTTGGAGTGTCCGCCCGGCAGACGGGTCCACTCGAACGGCGGCGTCAGGCCGTCCACGTTATCCCGTATCCACGCCTCTACCGCGTCTACCCGATAGCCTTCCGGCCCTAAACTCTCATCGTGGCTGCTCACCCGTATCCCCGTGATTCCTGCCGAGGACCGGATCATAATTCGAGCGCGTACACTACAGCAAAGCGTTGAGGGACTGCCCATGGAAGCCATCGCCGGAAACGAAGTGCCCAGCTGCCACGGTGGGCTCGAGAATCTCGACGAGGAACACGACTACCGTATCGACGACATCGACGGCGAGGTACCCGCCAATCTGCGCGGTACGTTCTTCCGCAACGGCCCCGGCCGGCAGCGCATCGGCGGTGAGAAGTATGGCCACTGGTTCGACGGCGACGGCATGCTGTGCGCCTTCACCTTCGATAACGGCCAGGTGCACTTTCGCAACCGCTACGTGCGCACGCCAAAGTACGTGGAGGAGACGGCTGCGCAGAAGGTGCTGTACCGCGGCTTCGGCACGCAGATCCCCGGCGGTTTTGCGAAGAACTTTCTGAAGATGCCTGCCAACCCTGCAAACACCAACAGCATCTATCACGGCGGCCACCTGCTGGCACTGAACGAAGGTGGCAAACCCTGGAAGCTGGACCCGGCGAGCCTCGACACCGTCGGCGAGTTCACCTACGACGGTGGCCTGGAGCGCGGCGATGTGTTCAGCGCCCACGGCAAAATTCACCCACGCAGCGGCGATTACGTGAACTTCGGCGCGGGCATTTCCGGGTTCGGCTGGAAGGGTCCGAAGCCTTGCGTGAACATCTTCCGCATCAACCCCCAGGGCAAGCTCTACCGGCGCGCGCAGGTGCCGCTGGAGACTTTCCCCTTCTGCCACGATTTCGCGCTCACCGACCACTATGCGCTCTTTTTCATCGGCAGCATCGTCTTCGGCAACATGGCGCATGTGATGCTCGGCACGCGCACCATCTCCGATCAGGTAACGTTCGACGCATCCATCCCCATGCAGGTGATCGTCGTCGATCTGGAGACCTTGAGCGAAGTAAAACGCTTCGATGGCGCGCCAGGCTCCATCATTCACTTCGGCAATGCGTACGAGCACGGCGACGAAATCATCGTCGACGGCATGTTCCAGGACAACTTCGAAGCCAACGATACACTCTCGGACGTGTTCAACCCAGCCGGCCGTTTTGGTGGCGGATCCTACCGCCGCTACGTGCTCAACATGCGCACGGGTGCGATGAGCGACAGCCTGGTGTGCGAGACGGAATCGGAGTTTCCCACCTTCAACACCGCTTACGGTGGCCGCTACAACGACGTCACCTACACCGCCTGTTCCGTGGCCAACGGCGCTAACAGTTTTTTCAACGGTATTCAGCGCATCACCCACGACGGCGAGGCGCGCCTGCTGACCCTGCCGCCGGGGCTGTACGGCAGCGAACCCCTCTTCGCGCCCGCGGTTGATGCAAAAGGCGAAGACGACGGCTACGTGCTGGAAGTCGCCTACGACGGTTTCAAACACAGGAGCGAGCTGCAGATTTACGATGCACGCAACATGGATGCCATAGCAACACTGCGGCTACGCCACCACGTGCCGCATCAGTTTCACGGATTCTTTACGGATGAGGTGTTCAGCGCCCCCTGAGGGCGGCGGCATCAGCCATCCAGACGCCCAGCGCTAACGGTCTAACCGATACACCAGCGCACCGTCCAGCATGCTGCTGTCAGGCTCCACGTCGTATTTCTCGATGTACCGGTTGCGCACGCGCGTGCGCTCCTCGTCGTCAGCAACCGGCACTGCACGCAGCGGCGCGTAGACATAGCCGTCGATGCGCAGACGCACGGCCGGATCCTCTTTGAGCATCTCCGTCCAACGGGTACCGTCGCGGCCGGTTGCAATATATACGTCCCTGCCGATGCCCACGGCCCAGATGTTGATGGAGTAAGGATCCGTGGCCGGACGGAACTCCACCTGTACGGTGTCGGGCACATCCATCCACTCCGCCGGCGGCCGTTGCTCGAGGCCCTCGAGCGTCCCTCCGGGAAGCATGACCAGCGGTTCCGAGCAGGCCGTCGACAGGGCAGCAAACGTCAGAGCGAAAAGCGGGCGGGAAAGATGCAGCAAGTTTTTACGCTCCAGGGCTTTGCAAACGGCAGTTCATACAAGTACAACACCGGTATCACGACGTTTGCAACAGAGTCTCCAATGCTTCGACTCCTACTGATCCTCTCCCTGTTTTCATTCACGGCCGCGCACGCGGACAGTGAGGTCGGCATCGAAAGCCTCACCTGGATGACCGGCGCATGGGCCGGACCGCTGGGTGAGTCCGTCATCGAAGAGGTATGGACCGCGCCGCAGGCCGGCTCCATATCCGCCGCGGTGCGCTTCTTTCGCGGTGAGAAGACCACGATGTTCGAGTACATCACCATCGCCGAAGAGGCGCAGACCCTGGTGCTGCGGTTGATGCAGTGGGGACCCGCCATGAAGCCGCTGAAGGAGCGGTTCGAGGAGTTGCATCTAGTGAGTCAAAGCGAAGGTGAGGCAACGTTCGCCAGCCCCGGCAGCGACGGCGGCTTGTCCCGTCTCACTTATCGGCGGGAAAGTGAGGACACCTTCAGCGTGGAGGTCACCACCACCGAGGGCAACAACTTCAAGATCGTGATGCGTCGTCCGGGTTGAGCCATTTTTCGTTGTGCACGAACTCTCCGTCCGCTTCCCAGAAGCCCCACTCCTTGGACTTGGCGCCGGTGAGCACCACCGTCCAGCTTGGGAAGCGCTGGATCTGCACCCGATGACGGAAGTTCGGTGAACGAAAATGCAGCCGCCATGCCCGCACGCGCCGGAACTTCTCCTGCCCCTGATGGGTGTAGAACTCACCGTATTCCGACAGCGGCAGCGTCACGAACCACCACGGATGATCGTGCGGCGCGCGGTCTCTGTCGCTTGCCAGGAACTTGTGCACACGCAAAGACCCTCCAAACCACAGAATCCAACGTTCCAGATAGGGCTCGCCATCATTGGCAACGAGATCATGGGTGAAGCCGACGGGATACCGGCCGATATGCATGCGCATGAAGAAACAACGGCTTGGAAGCGGCGCGATTATCGGGCCCCGCTTCAGCTAAAGCAATGATCGAAGCCTACGCTACAGCTGCCACCGCCCTGCTGCTCGGCGCCATGTCGCCCGGGCCGAGCCTGGCGGTGGTCGCCCGCGCCAGCATCGCCGGAGGCCGCAGCACGGGCTTGCGTTGTGCTGCCGGCCATGGGGTTGGCTTCGGGCTCTACGCGCTGGCCGTGGTGTTCGGGTTCGCTTCGCTCATGATGCAGCAGCCGACGCTGTTCGCCTTGCTGCAGTGGCTGGGCGCCGCCCTGCTGATCTATCTCGGTGTTCGGAGCCTGCGCGCAGGTCCACACGCCGACACCGAGACCGCACGCCAACCGGGCGGTTTCGTGGTGGGCTTTCTCACCGCATTTCTCAATCCGAAGATCGCCCTGTTCTTCGTGGCAGTGTTTGCCGCCGTGCTGCAGCCCGACATGACGTTCGCCACGCAGATCGGCATCGCCGCCATGGGGTGGGCCATCGACACCGGCTGGTATGCCATCGTCGCCCTGGCGCTGTCGGCGCCGCGCGCCGTCGCCAGGTTGCAGCGCGCAGGTACCGCCATCGATTACGCCATGGGCGTGCTGCTGCTGGCGCTGGCGGGGGTTACGATCTGGCGCCTACTGGCGGCTGGATGAGCGCCACCGTCGGCAGCTCGTCGTCGCCGAGCGCTTCGTTTTTCAACACGCGGAAGCGCTCGTAGTCGCCGACCACAATCTGCCACACGAAGATCCGCTCCTGACCGTCCACGTTCTGCACGAACGGGCTGAATCCCATGGGTACGATGCGCATGCCCTGCCCCTGATCGTCCTGCAGGTGACGCTGCACAAACGCCCGGTAGTCCGCAAACCGCGCTGGGCTCAGCATGTCGATGAAGGCGATGGTAGGCTCAGCTTCCACACCAAGCCGCTTGATCAGCCACGCAGGGAACAGGCCGCCGGTGAGCCTGGCGTTGATCTCGATGACGACGATGTCGTCGCCACGCACGAAGAAGTCGATGCCACAATTGAGCCCCGACGGCGCGTGGTAGCCGAGGTTGCGCACATACTCCCCCACCTGCAGGCACACCTCGCGCTGCCGCTGAGACAGGGAAAGATCGTTGCAGATGTAGTTGCCCACCCACAGGCCGTCGGCAAAGAGAATCTGGCGCACATTGGTGATCGTCACTTGTTCATCGGTGACCGTCAGATCCACCGTCATCTCCGTGTACTCATCGGTCGGCAGACGCTCCTGCAGCGCTACGTCCACGTCGCCCGGAAAATCCGCCGTGTAGGCCAACGCTTCCTCGACGCTGGCCACGCTCGAGACATTGCGTGCTCCCGCCAACCCCTGCAGCTTGATCATCACGCGGCCGTGCCGTTTGAAGAACGCGGCCACCGCGTCGGAACGCAGCGCATCCCGCTTGCATACCATCGTCTGCGGTACCGGGATGCCCGCCGCGGGCGCCGTGGCCGCAAAGTGCATCTTGGAATTCACCCGCCGACTCAGCGCCCAGGCTTCTTCGCTTGCGTGCAACGGCATGTTTGAGCCGCTGACCATGTAAAGACCCAGCAGCTCACCAGGCATCGGTGCGTCCGCCACCGCGTCGTAAAAGCCCTCCGTTGGGTAGTAGCGATAGTGCGACGACGGCACCACGTCACCCAACAGGCGCGTGAACGTGTCATTGTAGAACGCCAGCGCCTCCGCCCAGGGCTGCTCCTGGAACAGGGTGTGCAACGCCACGTAATCGCGCGAGGTGCCCATGTAGGTGAGCGCCACCTGCAGCATGGCCGTGAGCACCAGGTTGTCCAGGTCGTCCTGGCGCTGCTTGGCGTTGAGCGCATCGCGTTCAAAATGCAGCAGGCAATCGTCACCAGCCATCACGGTAAACACCGGCCGCGTCTGACCCGGCACGAACGCACCGAACGGTCTCGTCATCTCTCCCTCCCAGGAACTCGCAGGTATCAGTTGCATGGGTTAGTGTACCGACAACGAGAGGAGGAACCATGGCCTACGCACCCGACCATCGCCCGTTCTACGACGCCGACGCCCACATCATGGAGCTGCCGGATTTCATCAAGCGTTACGCAGATCCAGCGCTGCGCGACGACATCTACGAAATCTCCTACACCGCATCGCTCGTCACCGACGAAGAGGTTGCGGTGATCATGGCGCAGGGCGGCAAGCACTCCGCCGAGCACATCCGCGCGCAGATCGACATGGGTGACGAACTCATCGCCCGATCGAAAGAGATCCAGGCGCTGGGCGCCTTCGATGGCGCCGACCGCTCCAAAGCCCTCGACCTGCTCGGCTTCAAAAAACAGCTCATCTTCCCAACCCACTCGGTAGCCCAGGCGTTTCACCCGAGCTCCAAACTCGACCCCAAGCTGCGCTACGGCTCGGCCCGGGCGGTGAACCGGCACGTGGCGGAGTTCTGCAGCCACGACGCACGCATGATGGGCATTGGTGTGGTACCTCTGGACGATCCGGCGCGCGCGCTGGAAGAGCTCGACTTTGCCATCGAACTCGGCATGCAATCCATCTGGGTGCCCCATCGCGCGCCCATCGGCTTCTCGCCAGGGCACGTGGATCTGGAGCCGTTCTGGGCACGCCTCAGCGAGGCAGGCGTGCCGTTCGTGATCCACGTCGGCGGCTCGCCGCTGCAGGCGCTGGCATCGTGGAGCAACAATGGGCGCAAGGCCGTCAAGGACTGGATGGGCGGCGGCGAGAATGTGCGCACCAAGGACGCAGCCGTGCTGCACCAGACGCCGGAAACCTTCGTGACCATGCTCGTGATGGACGGCGTATTCGAACGCCACCCAGGGCTGCGAGGTGCGGCGGTAGAGCTCGGCGCCGGCTGGGTGCCCGAGCTCCTGCACCGGCTGGACGACATCACCCGCATCTACGCCCGCACGGACGAATCCGTGCGTTTCGAGCGCCCGCCTTCGCAGCAGCTCACCGAGCAGATGGGCTTCACACCGTTTCCCCACGAAGACGTGTCAAGGCTCATCGCTCAATCCAATCCGCATCTGTATCTTTTCTCCAGCGACTATCCCCACGTGGAAGGCGGGCGCGACCCGATCGGCAAGTTCGAAGGTCACCTGGCAGGGGCGGACGAGGCGGATAAGACGCTGTTCTACTCGGAGAATTTCCTGCGTCTGTGGCCCGAGGCGCGAGCGCACGTGTGAGTTGCAATTGTGTCCTACTGGCGCATACTCAGCGCCGTGTCGGGCAACATGCGAAGGAGGTGATCAATGTCTATTGCGAATTTCGAGGGACGTCAGTCCTAGCGAAGATACTTTGTCCAGCGGCCTCTAGGAGCGCCTGAGGACAAGGGGCTTCGCCCAGGGACCACGTCCTTGCGAAGCGCGGAAAGGGCCGGTGAGAACCGGCCCTTTTTCATTTATGGGACAGCGTGTATGGGACAGCGTGGCCGACGCGCCTAGCGGCGAGCGCCCGACAGCAGGTGCACGATCTCTTCACCGAACGCACAGAACCCCGCAAACGTCTCCTCGTCGATGGCACGCCTGCTGGCCGCACGATCCGCATAGAGCAACCCTACCGGTTTGCCGGCCACGATGATGGGCATGACGGCGCAGGTCGAGTAGGCAAGCCATCCCACGTACTCGGGCTGCGCGGCGCGATCTCCCGGTGTCATGGTCACGGGCTCTCCTCTGGCCAGCAGCGATGCGAAGAGATCGCCTTTGGCCCGCAGCGGCCTGCTGCTACCAGAAAACCGCTCTGGATTCTTGCCCAGAACGTAGCGGGCCTGCAGCGATTTCCGGTCCGGCGTGAGCAACGCAAACCAGGTGCGATCGAAGCCCAGTCCCTCATAGATGCCGCGCAGAATCAGACGCATGGATTCGTTGAGTGAACGGCGACCCGCGCCCTGCTCCGCCAGCTGCGCAAGTACCTGCGCTCGGAACCGGGGGTTGGGATCCCCAGGCTTGACGGCTGGCGCGGCAGGTCCACCGCGGGACACCGGCAGGGCCGGCAGCGCCTCGTCTACCTTCGGTACGCCATACCGATCGGCGATGGTGGACGCTTCTTCCAGGTTGTTCTGAACCAGCCGCTCCACATCCGCCGTTGCCATCTCCAGGTGGCTGGCCACACGCTTGATCACCGCGCGCGCTTCCGCGGATTCCCAACCGTGCTGCTCGATGACCTCTGCCACGTCGTGCCCCAGGTCCACATGCTGAACACGAGGATCCTGGGCGTGCCGCCCATCCACGGTGTGCCGCAGCAGTTCTCCCAGGTGCCACTCTTCGGCCAGCATGCTGGTGAGCTCTTTCATGGAGAAGCCCAGCACCTTGCGTTCGGCCTCCTCCATGCTCAGCCCTGCATCGAACAGACGCTCGATCTCCGCGCCTTCGCGGCTGCCTTGCGCCCAGAAGGACATATCGCCCAACTGCCGCAGGAGGGCTGCTACGAAAACCTCTTCAGGGCAATGGTCCTTGCCTAGCGCCGCAAACGATTTTGCCTGGGCAGCCGCATGGAACGCCCGCCCCATATGTTTCGTTACCCGATGATGCTGGCGGCCTTGCAGCACATGCTCGATGAGCGCCAGCGAGACCGCGAGCTCACGCACCGCGTCGAAGCCGATCAGCACTATGGCGGCGCTGATGGTTTCGATCTTGCGGCCCTGCAGGTTGAACAGCGAACTGCCGGCAATACGCAGAAGGCGTGACGCCATGGAGGCATCATGACCCACGACCTTAGACAGATCCGCGGCGGAGGTGGCCTCGTCGCCCGTGACAGCGGTTACCTCGCTGACCGTCTTGGCGAATATCGGCGTGTCCGCGCCCATGAGCTTACGGCACCAGCCGTCTAAGCCTCGCGCTGCGCCCTGCTCCGTCCGCTCGTTCGGTTCTGCCGGTTCAGCCGGTTCCGCCACGCTTTCGACTCACCCATTGGTACGCCTGAAGTCTAGACGGCGCCTGCGATTCTGCCTCAGCCGGCCTCAAAGCCCGCCAACGCATCCGCCAGGTGGCCGACAGTGCGTGGAATATCCCCCAATTTGTCCAGACCGAACAGGCCCAGTCGGAACGTCTGAAAACCCTCCGGCTCGTCGCACTGCAGCGGCACCCCAACGGCAATCTGCAAGCCTGCGGCGGCAAACCGACCGCCAATACCGGCGTCATCGGTGTAGCTCACCACAACGCCTGGAGCCTCAAAACCGGGAGCAGCAACAGATTGATAGCCGTGTTGCTGCAGCAACTCGCGAACCCGCGCACCGAGCTCCAGCTGCGCCTGGCGCGCTGCTTCGATGCCAAAGGCCTGGGTTTCGGAAAGCGTCGCATGCAGCTGCAGGAGACCATCGGTAGGCATCGTCGCGTGGTAGGCGTGTGCACCGTTTTCGTAGGCCGCAGCGATTTCCCGCCACTTCTTCAGGTCCAGCGCAAAGCTGGAACTCTGCGTCTGCGTCAGCTGCTCGCCGGCGCGATCGTTCATCATGACGATGCCCGCACAAGGCGAGCCGCTCCAGCCTTTCTGCGGGGCGCTGATGAGCACATCCACGCCGGTTGCCTGCATATCCACCCAAACCGCACCCGAGGCGATGCAATCGAGCACGAACAGCCCACCGTTGCGCCGGGTTGCCTCGGCTACGGCAGCGATGTAGTCATCGGGCAGGAGAATGCCTGACGCGGTTTCCACGTGCGGAGCAAACACCACCGCCGGTTTCTGCGCGTCGATGGCGGCAACCACCTCATCGATGGGCGCCGGCGCAAACGGCGCGTCGGCATGGCTATCCACCTGACGGGCTTTGCGCACCTCGGCGCGGTCCGTGAGGCCGGCAGCGTCAATGATCTGCGTCCACCGGTAGCTGAACCAGCCGTTGCGCAGGATGAGGCAGGGTTGTCCCTGCACGAACTGCCGCGCGACGGCCTCCATGGCATAGGTGCCGCCGCCGGGCACGAAGGTCACCGTCTGCGCGTTGTACACCTCTGCGAGGCTTGCCAGAAGCTCACGCATCGTCTGCTGAAAACGGCCTGACATGTGATTCACCGAGCGGTCGGTGAAGACTACGGAATATTCGAGCAGCCCGTTGGGATCGATGTCGCTGCGCAGTCCCGGCATGAAGGGTTCCTCTCGTGATTGGCACAGCGCACCTTAGCGACAGATACCTGGGCGTCAAGCTAAGATGGCGGCCCTCCCAGCCTTGCCTGCACAATCTGCTATGAACCCTATGCAAGAAAGCGAAATCGACGCCGCGCTACGCGCACTCTCCAACGCCTGGCAGGTGCAGGACGGCAAGCTCACCCGCCGTTTCGTGTTCGAACGTTTCAGCGATGCCATGGCCTTCATGTGCCAGGTCGCCATTGAAGCGGACAAGCGCGACCATCACCCGGAGTGGTTCAACGTCTACAACCGTGTGGATGTATGGCTCACCACCCATGATGCGGGCGGGATCACCGATAAAGACTTTGCGCTTGCGCAGGAGATGGAACGCGCTGCAGGCGGGTGACCAATTCGTCAGTGCAGCAGACGAGGCTCGTGCGGCGGACACACTTCCGCACGCGGTTCAGGGCGCCTTTTCGACCCTGGTGATGTACCTGTAGAGCGCCTGGGCAACCTTCAACGGATGACGGCCGGCGACCGGCGCGACGTAGTGGCGCCCGTCGATGATCATCACGACACGATCCGCCTGCCCATTGGCGTCGCGAACCTGCACCGGTTGTCTTGGCCGCGCTGGTGCTGTCGTTGCGGTGGGTTGTGCTTGCGATGACGCTGCTCGAGCTGCCGTCGCAGGTGGCGCGGTCTTGGGGGCCGCGGGGACGGGGCCTCGACGCTGCAGTGCGGTACGCTCCTCGCGCACTTGTGCCGCGCGTAGCAACAGCGCTTTGGTCAGCGCATCTTTCTGCTTTGTGTCGTCGTCTTGCATGTCGTCATGGGCATTGCATTGCTCAATGCCCAGTTGATGGTGATCAAAGCGCAGTGTAAACAACTGCGCGCACCGCGTTGTGGGGCCCGTGTGGCCAAGATGTAAGGCAATCAGTCCTGCTTGTCGTGCACCAGAGACAGGCTGATGACCTCAGCGGTGACAGACCCGGCCACAGGCCGGGTCACCTCGAGGATGGCATCGTGCAGTTCCGTAAGCCCGAATGGCTTCTCGATGAACACGGTTCGTCCGGGCATGCGCTCCGCTTCCGCCTGTTCCTCGGCATAACCACTTACCAGGATCACCGGCAGATCCGGATCAACCTCACGCATGTGGGCTACGAGTTCATCACCTCGCAGCTCCGGCATGGACACGTCCACCAGAGCAAGCTCGAAGCGGTACATGCGCGCCATCTCCAGGGCATGGGTGGGAGAGGTGGTGGCCACCGCCTGTCGTCCGAGGGATTCGAGCATGGCACGATGGACGTTCAGCACTTCCGGATGATCATCCACCACCAGACAGCTCTCACGGCTCACCGGACCCACCGTTACGCGCTCCACATCCTCTGCCTTGCCTGCGGACGGCAGCTGCGGCAAGTAGATGGTGAAACTACAGCCTCGGCCGTCCGAACGTACTTCTACCCCGCCTTCATGGGCAATGGCCGTGCCCAGCACCGTCGCAAGCCCCAGCCCCTGCCCATCGTCTTTCGTGGTCACGAACGGATCAAACAGGCGATCGGCCAGTTCAGGCGGCAGGCCCGGTCCATGATCGGTTACCTCGATGAACGCATATTCCCCCGTACGCATTGCACCACGGTTGTAGATGCCGGACAGATCCCCCTCACGTACCGTGCGAAAACCGGTGGTGACCCGGATGTTGCCACCTGCTTCTCCGTAGGCTTCCTGAGCATTCGACACCAGATTGAGCACGAGCTCGATGAGCTGCGAGCGGTCGCCCTCCACCATGAGGTGGCTCGCAGCCAGGGCGACATCACATCGCACACGCGATGGCAGCCTTTTGCCGATCAGGGCAAGCGCTTCATGCACCGTAAGATTGAGATCTAGGGCTTCTTTATGACCAAACTGGTTGCCCGTGAAGGTTACAAGCTGTTTGGCGAGCTCGGCCGCCTGCTGCCCGGCCACCTGAATGTCGTGCAGGATCTCACGCACGGATTGATGGTTGAGGTCATCCTGCTCAATCTCGTACTTGGCGATATCCACGTTACCAACCACGCTCACCAGCAGGTTGTTGAATCGATGCGCGACGCTACCCGCCATGTGGCTCAGGCTCTCCATACGTCGCGCGGCCAGAGCGGCTTCACGAAACTTCTCATGGGTGGTTTCGTCGCGCAATGAAAGCACCCGGCCGATCACCGTGCCGCGGGTCCGAAGCAGCCGCGACTCGCATACAAACAGTCGATCCGGCACTTCCTGCAGGCGCAGCAGCCGCGTGGTTGCCGGTTCCCGCCCAGACAGCATGGCGTCGATATCCACCGGCTCGCGGTTGCGCCCGGTGACCGCCGCTGAAAGCCACTCGCCTACCGGCTTGCCGCGCCCCGTCGCACCCGGCAGCAGCTGCCTGGCAGTGTCGTTCGCGTA
>JAUILW010000374.1 GCA_030432795.1 Gammaproteobacteria bacterium | reverse complement strand
CATGCAACTGGCGTTTGCCGGCACCCCGGATTTTGCCGCCATCGTGCTGCAGGGGCTGCTCGATCATGGATACCGACCCGAGTTTGTATTGACGCAACCGGACCGTCCAAGCGGGCGGGGTCGAAAGATGATGCCTAGCGCGGTCAAACTGCTGGCAGAGCAGCACGGGCTGGAAGTGATGCAGCCGGCGACGCTCAGAGCATCTCGCACGAGCGGTGCAGAGGCGCTCGAAGAGATCTGCCATCGGCCTCTGGACCTGCTCATTGTCGCAGCTTATGGACTCATTCTGCCGGCCAGGCTGCTCGAGCATCCACGATTCGGCGCGATCAACGTCCATGCGTCCCTGCTGCCACGCTGGCGCGGTGCGGCGCCGGTGGAGCGCGCCATCATGGCAGGCGATGCACTATCGGGTGCCACGTTGATGCAGATGGACGAGGGCCTGGATACCGGCGACATCCTTGCACAGGCAACCTGCAGCATCGAGAGCCCTTGCACCGGAACGCAGGCAGCTGAACACATCGCTCGGTTAGGGTGCGACCTTCTCGTCGCCGCACTTCCGGAAGTCGACGCGCTTGAGCGCACGCCACAGGACCAGACGCAGGCAACCTACGCAGAGAAGCTCTCCGCGGAGGATGCGCGGATTGACTGGCATCGCTCCGCGCAACAGGTCCATGACCAGATACGCGCCATGAGTGGCCGAATGACCGCCTGGACCACCATCATCGACGACAAGGGCAACGACGTACGTCTTCGTATTCTGGAGAGTGAGCTATCCAATACCGAGCCCTCTGGTCAGTGCGGACAGATTCTGCGCGCAGACCGGCATGGCCTTATCGTGGGCTGCGCTGAGGGGGGCCTACGCATCACCTTCCTGCAACTAGCTGCCGGCAAGGGCCGCGTCATGAACGCCGCACAAGCCTTGAACGGCTACGGGGCCTGGTTCACCGTAGGCAGCCAACTCGGGTGAGTCCGCGCAACGAGCGCGCTCGCGCCGCGCAATTCATCGCGCACATGGTCGGAAATCCCAATCGAACGATCGATTGGTACATCGCGAACAAGAATTTATCCGCCTTCGAATCCGAGCTCATGCACGGCGTATTGCGCCATTACTTCACGCTGTCCCGTCGCGTGAGCGCGCTTCTCGAAAGGCCCCTGAGGGAGAAGGATCAGGATGTCTTCCATCTGCTGATAGTTGGCGCTTACCAACTGGCAGAGCTCCGCATTCCTGCACATGCGGCGGTCGACGAAACCGTCAAAGCCGTCGTGTCACTGCGCAAGCCCTGGGCCAAAGGACTCGTGAATGCTGTAATGAGACAACTCTTGGCGCAGGAGCCTATAACCTCAACCGAACAATCGTTCGAAGCACCTTTATGGTTTAGAGACCTCGTCGTAGAACAGTTCCCCGATGGCCCGGAAATCCTCCGCTCACTCACTCAGCGCCCCCCCATGTGTCTGCGCGTCAACACCACCAGGGTCGCCCCCGAGCAATACGCAAAACAGCTTGAAGCGGAGTACGAGGCGCTGTGGCACCCTGAAACTCTGCTCCTGCAGACTCCCGTTCCCCAGGGGCATTTACCAGGCTATGCGGATGGGCTCGTTTCGGTTCAGGACGCGGCTGGTCAGTGGGCTGCTCATCTGCTTGACATCCCGGCGGGCGGTTCCATTCTGGATGCGTGCGCCGCGCCCGGGGGTAAACTGTTCCACGCACTCGAACACCACCCGACGGCTCACGCTACGGCCATTGAGCTGAGCGAACGCCGTGCCTCGGTGATTGCAGAGCAGGCAGCGCGTCTCGGCCACACACCTCGCTTCACCCTACACATCGCAGACGCCTGTAACGCGTCCTGGTGGGACGGTTCGCCATTTGACGCGATTTTGCTCGACGCGCCATGCACAGGCACCGGCACTTTGCGTCGCAACCCGGACATCAAGCTGCACCGCTCCCCCGATGATGTTGCGCAACTCGCCGACCTGCAGACACGACTGCTCGCCAATCTCTGGCCTATGCTAAAGCCGGGCGGTAGTCTTCTTTACTGCACCTGCTCCATCCTCCAGCAGGAGAATGACGACATCATCGAGCTATTTCTGAACGGCGCAGGCAACGCGCAGCTTGTGCCCCTGCACCTGCCCTCTGGCCAACAGACACGCTACGGCTGGCAGTTGCTGCCCACGGATCTGCGCACCGATGGCTTCTACTACGCAAAGCTGGTGAAGGCTGGGCCGTGAAAATTCTCATTCTTGGAGCCGGCCAGGTCGGCGGCACACTGGCAGAGCATCTGGCAAACGAAGCATTCGACATCACCCTGGTCGACACCGACGAGCAGCGGCTCGGGGAGCTGCGTGACCGCCTGGATATACAGACGGTACATGGCTGGGCGTCGCATCCGGACGTGCTCAAACAGGCCGGCGCCGATGACGCCGAGATGCTCATTGCCGTCACCTCCAGCGACGAGGTGAACATGGTCGCCGCACAAGTGTGCTTCTCCCTGTTTCGCACCCCCACCAAGATTGCCCGTATCCGCTCGGCAAGCTACCAGACCCGCGAGGGTTTCTTCAGCAAAGAGCATATGCCCATCGACGTGCTCATCAACCCTGAACAAGTGGTCACCGACAACATTCGCCAGCTGCTCGAGCATCCCGGAGCGCTTCAAGTGCTCGACTTTGCTGAAGGGCGGGTACAGCTGGTAGCCGTACGCGCCTACTACGGCAGCCCGCTGGTAGGTCAGGAGCTCAGCTTTCTTCGCAGACACATGCCGAACGCGGATACTCGGGTTGCCGCCATCTTCCGCCGAGGCCGCGCCATCATCCCGCAGGGCAACACCGTTATCGAAGCTGAAGACGAAGTCTTCTTCATCGCGGCTCGAGAGCACATCAACTCCGTGATGGCAGAACTGCGCAACATCGAGCGGCCCTTCAAGCGGGTCACCATCGCCGGCGGCGGCAATATCGGTGAGCGGCTTGCCAGCAGTATCGAGCCGTATTTCTCAGTAAAAGTCATCGAGTACGACCGCGCGCGCTGCAACGTGCTCGCTGGTTCACTGCGTCGCACGGTCGTTCTCAATGGCGACGCCACAGACCGGGAGCTGCTGCTGGAGGAGAACATCGAGCAGACGGATGCGTTCTGCGCGGTGACCAATGACGACGAAGTGAACATCATGTCCTCCCTGATGGCCAAACGCCTGGGCGTTCGCCAGGTCATGACCCTGATTGGCAAACCGGCATACGTCGATCTGGTGCAGGGTGGAGACATCGATATCGCCATTTCTCCGCAACAGGCCACAACGAGCTCGATACTGACATACGTGCGGCGCGCCGATGTGGCGCGAGTGCACAGCCTGCGGCGCGGCGCGGCGGAGGCGATGGAAGCCATCGCCCACGGCGATGCGAAGAGCTCCAAGGTCGTGGGCAAAGCACTATCAGACATCGACCTGCCGCCGGGTGTGACCATCGGAGCGCTGGTGCGCGGCGACCAGGTACTGATCGCTCACGACAATATCGTCGTGGAAGCTGACGACCACGTGATCCTCTTCCTGGTGGACAAAAAGTACGTGGCTGCGGTGGAGAAATTGTTCCAGGTTGGCGTGAGCTTCTTCTAGCCATGCACCTTCCGGTCATTTTCCGCATCACCGGTGTTCTACTCACGGTGTTCAGCCTGACGCTGCTGGCACCGGCCCTGCTGGCCGCCATATACGGTGAGCCAACCATCCAGACGTTCTTGATTGCGTTTACCATCACGCTCGGCAGCGGGCTGGTCATGTGGCTGCCACTGCGGCGCTTCAAGGATCTCCGCGCCGGCGACGGATTTCTCGTAACGGCGCTGTTTTACGTGAGCCTTGGGTTGTTTGGTGCAATCCCGATCAGCATGAGCGTCGCCGATCTTTCGTTCACCGACGCGGCATTCGAGTCTCTATCTGGACTGACCACAAC